>NZ_CP127116.1:0-139717 GCF_030264015.1 Paenarthrobacter sp. R1
TCGCGGGCGATCTTGATCAACCGCAGCCTTCGATCTCGCCGTCCGCGGTCTTTCGGCTGCGCCATCGTCATGCCCGAAAGCACTTGGCGGGCGGTGTGCTCGGCATCGACAGTGTCGCTCTTGCCAGACATGCGACGCTCCCCGCGGCGCGGTGGGCGGTGAACCTCACGAACCGTGGTGCCGTGGCGGCGAAGGAAGCGGGCAAGCCCAACACCATAGGAGCCGGTGCCCTCGACGCCGAAGGCGATCAGCCGTCCGTCTGCCCCGACGTGGTTAAGCCTCGATCCACCGTGCGGCGGGGTTCTGAGCGGGTGCCGTGACACGGAAATGCCCCTCTGATCAGGAAGAATAGAGCTTGTCTAAGGTCCTATTCGCCCGATCCGAGAGGCATCTCGTAGATGCAATTCAAGCACGCCCCGGCCGCGGTGTCCGCGGTCTTCGACGATCCGAATCTGGTGTCGGCCGCGGGTCTGGTCCCGATGCTCCGGCTCGCGCAGCACGCGGGGGTGGATCGGCTCGCGCAGGCGCGGTTGACCGTGCCGACGGACAAGGGCTCCAACGCCGGTTCGAAGGTGATGGCGCTGGTGGCGGGGATGGTCGCCGGGGCGGACTCGATCGACGACATGAACGTGCTGCGCCACGGCGGGATGGGCCGCCTGTTTCACCGGGCGTATGCGCCGTCGACGCTGGGATCGTTCCTGCGCGAGTTCACCTTCGGGCACGTCCGCCAGCTCGACGCCGTCTCCTCTCGCGTCGTTCAGAACCTCGCCGGTCAGACGCCGCTTCTGCGGCTCCGAGACGGGGAGCGGGTGATGGTGGATCTGGATGACACGATCATCGAGGTGCACGGGTATCAGAAGCAGGGCGCGGGGTTCGGGTACTCCGGCGTGCGCGGCTTGAACGCCCTGATCGCGACAGCGTCGACGTCATCGTCGGCGCCGGTGATCCTCGGTCAGCGGCTCCGACAGGGCAAGACCGGGTCTCCGAAGGGTGCCGCGAGGATCGTCGGCGACGCCCTGGCGACTCTGCGCCGGATGAGCCTCGGGAACGGGGCGCGGCCGCTGCTGCGGGCGGACTCCGCGTTCTACGGCCACGCCACCATCGGCACCGCCATCACCGCCGGCGCGGACGTGTCGGTCACCGTCCGGATGGACCCGGCCGAAAGCCGCGATCGCCACCATCGCCGAGGATGCGTGGGAGATGATCGAGTACCCGAACGCGATCCGCGACGAATCCACCGGGCGGTGGATCTCCAAAGCCGAGGTCGCCGAGGTCCCGTTCACCGCGTTCCGGTCGAGGAAGAAGGCCGAACGCATCGAGGGCCGGCTCGTGGTCCGGCGCATCCCCGACCTGGGCCCGACGCGGGTGGAGCAGCCGACGCTGTTCGACGTCTTCCGGCATCACGCGTTCTTCACCACCACAGCGAAGAACGCGATCGGCACGGTGGTCGCAGACAAGACCCACCGCGGTCACGCGATCATCGAGCAAGTCCACGCCGACCTCAAAGCCGGCCCGCTCGCGCACCTCCCGTCCGGAGTGTTCACCGCGAACAGCGCCTGGCTCGTGCTCGCCGTGATCGCATTCAACCTCACCCGCGCCGCCGGGATCATCGCCGACCGGGCCGGACGGCTCGCGAAAGCGACAACCGCGACCATCCGCCGCACCCTCGTCACGGTGCCGGCGCGGCTGGCGCGCTCCGCGCGCCGCATCACACTGCACCTCCCGAGCACCTGGCCCTGGGAAGCAGCGTTCGCGCGACTGTTCGCCGTCACCCACGCGCCACCGCCATCGGTAGCCACCTGACCATCGCCGCGCACGGCACGATCGACAACCCAGTGGACGACCGGGATGCGATGCCCGGAACTCAGCCCTGCCCTCAACACATCACCGCGCGCCCCCCGCGACGAACCGCGCCACCGAGGTTCATCGGTGGATCGAGGCTAAGCCGTGGTAGTCATCAATCTTCCAAAAGGAATCCCTCGAGCTCAAGGAGGATGGTCACTTCCTTGCCTACAACCAGCCCACCCGTCTCGATAGTTGCGTTCCAGGTGAGGCCGAAATCCTCTCGATTGATCGTCGCCACCGCGGATGCTCCAGCCCGATACCGCCCGTCCGTGTCAGGCCCGAATCCACCGAATTCGACCTTGAAGGCGACAGACCGTGTGACGCCACGGATGGTCAGATCACCATTGACTATATAGCAGTCGCTACTAAGGCTTGCGCTCTTTGATTCAAACTGGATGGTTGGGAAGTTTTCCACATCGAGGAATTCCGCGGATCGAAGATGAAGGTCGCGAGCTTCGAGATTCGTGTTGACAGACGCCGCGTCGACTGTTGCCGTGAGGGAGAAGACAAGCGGGTCTTCGGTTGCTATCAGGCTAGCGGATTTCACACCGAACGAGCCACGCACCTTCGACACCATCATGTGCCGAACAGTGAATCCGACTTCGCTGTGATCGGGATCAAGAACCCACTCTCCCGGGCGAAAACCGGGTAGATCGCCAACTGTATTCTGCATCTTATTTCCTCTCAGAGACACGCGAATGTCAGATTGCGATCACGAATTCTTCGTCGCCCAAGAGAGTTCTTCCATAGCACTCCTTTGAGACACCCACGTTGACCATTGCATGACGGCTCGCTGTTCCTGCGTCGCGCCAGATCTGCTGGAGCGGGCTTGTTGAGGCGAATGCTGCCGAACCCACAGCGGTCAACAATCTCTCGATCGCCTCACGACACTGCACCGCGATAGATGCGGTGTCCATCCGAATTCGCGCGCGAGTAGGTAGATCGATGGCGCCGCCATTGAATACTGCCGCCGCGTCGATGTCGTAGCACGCGCGTTTAGCCAGCATGCGTGCTACGTCGATCGCGTTCGCAGCCTCGGCAACTGCGATCTGGTTGGAGGGTGCTTCGCTTCCCTTTCGATACTTCGTTTTGGTGACACCTCGTTGGGGGAGGATTTCGAGGGCGAAGTCGAGGGCTGCCTGCGCAAGGCCGATCTGTGCCGCAACGAGGATCAGGGTGTGGTTGGGGGCGAGAGGCGTGAGATACTCAACCTCGTCGACGAACTCCGATGCGTAGTTACCCTCCATCAGGTCTACGAACGTCTGAGTTCGATAGTCTGGCGCGAAGAGATCTCTGCCAACGATCGTGTTGCTTCCCGAGCCGCGCATGCCGGCGACGTACCAAGTGTCTTCGACAGTAACTTCGTTGATTGGCAGGAGTGTCATCATCCACACTGTTTCACCGTCGATCTCGACGTCGAACCCTAGCTCCGCCCACTGCGCGTGAAGCGAGCCCGAGGCATATGGCCAGCGGCCACTGATTAGATAGCCCCCATCGACCCGACGTGCCGACGCAGTAGGACCGGCAGCCGGGCGGGTCGCTGTTGTAATCCGTGCGCGAGGGTTGGCACCCCAAATCTCATCCTGGGCCTGTCGCGAGTAGGTGCCGACGTCCCACGCATTGGAGTTGAGCAACCCGAACGCCCAGGCAGTCCCGCCGTCTCCCCGCGCGATTTCCGCCGTCAGGTCGAAGAGGGTCCGGAAGTTCGCCTGGAATCCGCCGTACCGACGCGGGGTGCAAACCTGGAATAGGTCGAGCTCCTCCATCTTGTCGATCACAACCTGTGACACGCGGCGATCCCGATCGCTGTCCAGCGCGTGTTCTCGAACGAGAGGGTATAGCGACCGCGCTTTTTTCATTAGATCGGCATCCGGCTGCGAGATCCTTGAATCAGGACCGGATACATCTACGGGCACGGTTGTCCAGGCTGGCGATCCCATCTTCATTCTCTCCTTTGAAACTGCAGTATGTCGCGTCCATCATCTTCGGCCAGCATGAATCTACACTGATCACGTTTATGATAGATGAACAGATCGGTCAGTGTCTACTGGCGATCTCGTGTTCAACGCGAGATTTAGTTAGGCGAGCTGAACGTGCTGGGGCAGCAGCCGCAGAACGCCTGCTAACGAGGGAAGCCAACCACCAAACCAGGTGGGACTCTCGCCTTCGCGGTGCCACGTCGTCTCGACTCATGTCACAGTCGCTAAACCGAGCTGGGCGCAAGATCCGTATCCGTGCCAGATGGTCAAGGCCGCGGACGGGGTGTATCGGTGATCGTGTGATCCCTCGTGTTCGGGGTTATGCGGTGAGGGCTCGGAGGTCGGGTTCGATCACCTCCTCGGTGTCGGGTTCGCCGACGCGCCGTGCGGCGGCGAGGGCTCTGTTGCAAAAATCGTGAAGCTTGAGCATGCTTGGCGGAGATTGGACGGACGGAACGATGACGGATTTCAAGTGGCGCCATTTCCAGGGTGATGTGATCCTGTGGGCGGTGCGCTGGTATTGTCGCTATCCGATCAGCTATCGCGACCTTGAGGAAATGCTGGCGGAACGCGGCATTTCGGTCGACCATACGACGATCTATCGCTGGGTCCAGTGCTACGCCCCGGAGATGGAGAAGCGGCTGCGCTGGTTCTGGCGGCGTGGCTTTGATCCGAGCTGGCGCCTGGATGAAACCTACGTCAAGGTGCGGGGCAAGTGGACCTACCTGTACCGGGCAGTCGACAAGCGGGGCGACACGATCGATTTCTACCTGTCGCCGACCCGCAGCGCCAAGGCAGCGAAGCGGTTCCTGGGCAAGGCCCTGCGAGGCCTGAAGCACTGGGAAAAGCCTGCCACGCTCAATACCGACAAAGCGCCGAGCTATGGTGCAGCGATCACCGAATTGAAGCGCGAAGGAAAGCTGGACCGGGAGACGGCCCACCGGCAGGTGAAGTATCTCAATAACGTGATCGAGGCCGATCACGGAAAGCTCAAGATACTGATCAAGCCGGTGCGCGGTTTCAAATCGATCCCCACGGCCTATGCCACGATCAAGGGATTCGAAGTCATGCGAGCCCTGCGCAAAGGACAGGCTCGCCCCTGGTGCCTGCAGCCCGGCATCAGGGGCGAGGTGCGCCTTGTGGAGAGAGCTTTTGGCATTGGGCCCTCGGCGCTGACGGAGGCCATGGGCATGCTCAACCACCATTTCGCAGCAGCCGCCTGATCGGCGCAGAGCGACAGCCTACCTCTGACTGCCGCCAATCTTTGCAACAGAGCCCGCCGGCGAGGTGCTCGTCGCGCAGCTCGCAGTCGGGCTCTGTTGCAAAAATCGTGAAGCTTGAGCATGCTTGGCGGAGATTGGACGGACGGAACGATGACGGATTTCAAGTGGCGCCATTTCCAGGGTGATGTGATCCTGTGGGCGGTGCGCTGGTATTGTCGCTATCCGATCAGCTATCGCGACCTTGAGGAAATGCTGGCGGAACGCGGCATTTCGGTCGACCATACGACGATCTATCGCTGGGTCCAGTGCTACGCCCCGGAGATGGAGAAGCGGCTGCGCTGGTTCTGGCGGCGTGGCTTTGATCCGAGCTGGCGCCTGGATGAAACCTACGTCAAGGTGCGGGGCAAGTGGACCTACCTGTACCGGGCAGTCGACAAGCGGGGCGACACGATCGATTTCTACCTGTCGCCGACCCGCAGCGCCAAGGCAGCGAAGCGGTTCCTGGGCAAGGCCCTGCGAGGCCTGAAGCACTGGGAAAAGCCTGCCACGCTCAATACCGACAAAGCGCCGAGCTATGGTGCAGCGATCACCGAATTGAAGCGCGAAGGAAAGCTGGACCGGGAGACGGCCCACCGGCAGGTGAAGTATCTCAATAACGTGATCGAGGCCGATCACGGAAAGCTCAAGATACTGATCAAGCCGGTGCGCGGTTTCAAATCGATCCCCACGGCCTATGCCACGATCAAGGGATTCGAAGTCATGCGAGCCCTGCGCAAAGGACAGGCTCGCCCCTGGTGCCTGCAGCCCGGCATCAGGGGCGAGGTGCGCCTTGTGGAGAGAGCTTTTGGCATTGGGCCCTCGGCGCTGACGGAGGCCATGGGCATGCTCAACCACCATTTCGCAGCAGCCGCCTGATCGGCGCAGAGCGACAGCCTACCTCTGACTGCCGCCAATCTTTGCAACAGAGCCGTCTGGCGCATGTCGATCGCCCAGCCGACGACCTTGCGCGAGTAGACGTCGATGACACAGCAGCAGTAGATCTTCCCTTCGCGGGTGGGGTGCTCGGTGATGTCCGTGCACCACAGCTGGTTAGGAGCGGTCGCGGTGAAGTTGCGGTTGACCAGATCCTCGGTCGTTACGAGATGTTCGCGATTTACATACCGTTTGCGGGTGCCGGCCAGCCCGCGCAAGCCCGTGCGTGCCATCACCCGCGCCACCTGGTCCCGGCCGACGCGGATTTCCGCCCGTGCCCGAGTTCGGCGTGCACACGGCGGGCGCCGTAGCAGCCGCGGGAGGCGCGGTGGATGTTCGCGATCGTCTCGGCGAGCATCTCGTGGCAGATCGTGCGCTGGCTCATCGGTCTGTCGCGCCTGCCCGGTGGCCGCGGTCGGTGACGCGGAGCACGCGGCAAGCGGTTGCGATGCTGATGCCCTGCCCGGTCAGGGCCGCGACGACCGGGAACCGCCTTTTGGGCGGATCCTCTCGTCCTTCAATATTGACGCGGCAAGACGAGTGGCGGAGAGCTCTTCTTCAAGCTCCCGGATTCGACGGCGCGCATCAGTCAGCTCCGCGGTCAGCGTGCTGTCGACGCCAGGGATATCGCCAGCATCGATGCGCTCCTGGCGCCATCGATAGATCGTCGCTGCCGAGATCCGCAACTCTGCGGCCAGCTCTCCTGCGTCGCGGCCGTCGTGAACAAGCGCGAGCACGCGCTCACGGAACTGGGGTGAGTACTGACGAGGCATGGACGTAAGGCTCTCTCTACGGGGCCAGATTCGCACAACAGAGCGGAACGAAACTCATTAGACGTCATCGGGCGGCTTGGGAGGCGGGTGTTCCCAAGGGTGTGTCGAGGCCAGCGTAGTAGTCGGCCTCAACGTCGGCAGGGGCGCGCATGTCGAGCTCTCCGTGGAGGCGCTGGTTGTTCCACCACCACACGTACTCGAGCGTCGCGAGTTCGACCTGCTCGACCGTGCGCCACGGGCCGCAGCGGCGGATCAGTTCGGTCTTATAAAGCCCGTTGACGGCCTCGGCCATCGCGTTGATGCTCCTATATTTCGCAAGTCTGTCAGGCGGCAGACGTGAGCGCGATTTCTCCTCGTGTGGCCGCGCTGTCCGGAGGCGGCAGCAGGTGGTAGATCTCGCGGGCGAGGTAGCGCTTGAGGCATCGAATGATCTCCCGCTTCGAGAGTCCCTCCGCAGTGCGTCGAGTGACGTAATCGATCGTTGGCTGGTGCCATCGCATCCGCACGATCACGACACGATAAAGCGCGGCGTTGGCCTGCCTGTTACCGCCACGATTCAAGCGATGGCGACCGTTCGTCTTGCCCGATCCGGCGGGGATGGGACACGCACCACACATCTTCGCGAACGCGGCCTCGGAGTGGATGCGCGTGCTGTTGTCGCCCGCGGTGATGAGCATCTCGGCGGCGATGTCGAGGCCGATCCCGACGGCTTCGACCAGGCGTGGCGCGATAGCTCTGGTCTGCTTCTTGAGGTGCCGGCTGTGGATCTTCACTTCCTCGTGGAGGTCGAACCAGCGTCGTGCCAGCGATCCGAGAACGTGCCGCATCGCTGCTTCCGGGTCGGTCAGCGAGGTGTTTGACGGGAGTTGCGCGCATGCGGCGACGAGCTTGAAATCGGTCAGGTGCTCGAGTTCGGCGCGGAGTTCGTCGCTCGCGGTGACGAGGGTCGCTTTGAGCGTGATCATCGCCGTGGTCCGCGATTTCACCGCAGTATCGCGGGCGATCTTGATCAACCGCAGCGCTTCGATCTCGCCGTCCGCGGTCTTCGGCTGCGCCATCGTCATGCCCGAAAGCACTTGGCGGGCGGTGTGCTCGGCATCGACAGTGTCGCTCTTGCCAGACATGCGACGCTCCCCGCGGCGCGGTGGGCGGTGAACCTCACGAACCGTGGTGCCGTGGCGGCGAAGGAAGCGGGCAAGCCCAACACCATAGGAGCCGGTGCCCTCGACGCCGAAGGCGATCAGCCGTCCGTCTGCCCCGACGTGGTTAAGCCTCGATCCACCGGTGCGGCGGGGTTCTGAGCGGGTGCCGTGACACGGAAATGCCCCTCTGATCAGGAAGAATAGAGCTTGTCTAAGGTCCTATTCGCCCGATCCGAGAGGCATCTCGTAGATGCAATTCAAGCACGCCCCGGCCGCGGTGTCCGCGGTCTTCGACGATCCGAATCTGGTGTCGGCCGCGGGTCTGGTCCCGATGCTCCGGCTCGCGCAGCACGCGGGGGTGGATCGGCTCGCGCAGGCGCGGTTGACCGTGCCGACGGACAAGGGCTCCAACGCCGGTTCGAAGGTGATGGCGCTGGTGGCGGGGATGGTCGCCGGGGCGGACTCGATCGACGACATGAACGTGCTGCGCCACGGCGGGATGGGCCGCCTGTTTCACCGGGCGTATGCGCCGTCGACGCTGGGATCGTTCCTGCGCGAGTTCACCTTCGGGCACGTCCGCCAGCTCGACGCCGTCTCCTCTCGCGTCGTTCAGAACCTCGCCGGTCAGACGCCGCTTCTGCGGCTCCGAGACGGGGAGCGGGTGATGGTGGATCTGGATGACACGATCATCGAGGTGCACGGGTATCAGAAGCAGGGCGCGGGGTTCGGGTACTCCGGCGTGCGCGGCTTGAACGCCCTGATCGCGACAGCGTCGACGTCATCGTCGGCGCCGGTGATCCTCGGTCAGCGGCTCCGACAGGGCAAGACCGGGTCTCCGAAGGGTGCCGCGAGGATCGTCGGCGACGCCCTGGCGACTCTGCGCCGGATGAGCCTCGGGAACGGGGCGCGGCCGCTGCTGCGGGCGGACTCCGCGTTCTACGGCCACGCCACCATCGGCACCGCCATCACCGCCGGCGCGGACGTGTCGGTCACCGTCCGGATGGACCCGGCCGTGAAAGCCGCGATCGCCACCATCGCCGAGGATGCGTGGGAGATGATCGAGTACCCGAACGCGATCCGCGACGAATCCACCGGGCGGTGGATCTCCAAAGCCGAGGTCGCCGAGGTCCCGTTCACCGCGTTCCGGTCGAGGAAGAAGGCCGAACGCATCGAGGGCCGGCTCGTGGTCCGGCGCATCCCCGACCTGGGCCCGACGCGGGTGGAGCAGCCGACGCTGTTCGACGTCTTCCGGCATCACGCGTTCTTCACCACCACAGCGAAGAACGCGATCGGCACGGTGGTCGCAGACAAGACCCACCGCGGTCACGCGATCATCGAGCAAGTCCACGCCGACCTCAAAGCCGGCCCGCTCGCGCACCTCCCGTCCGGAGTGTTCACCGCGAACAGCGCCTGGCTCGTGCTCGCCGTGATCGCATTCAACCTCACCCGCGCCGCCGGGATCATCGCCGACCGGGCCGGACGGCTCGCGAAAGCGACAACCGCGACCATCCGCCGCACCCTCGTCACGGTGCCGGCGCGGCTGGCGCGCTCCGCGCGCCGCATCACACTGCACCTCCCGAGCACCTGGCCCTGGGAAGCAGCGTTCGCGCGACTGTTCGCCGTCACCCACGCGCCACCGCCATCGGTAGCCACCTGACCATCGCCGCGCACGGCACGATCGACAACCCAGTGGACGACCGGGATGCGATGCCCGGAACTCAGCCCTGCCCTCAACACATCACCGCGCGCCCCCCGCGACGAACCGCGCCACCGAGGTTCATCGGTGGATCGAGGCTAAGCCGTGGTAGTCATCAATCTTCCAAAAGGAATCCCTCGAGCTCAAGGAGGATGGTCACTTCCTTGCCTACAACCAGCCCACCCGTCTCGATAGTTGCGTTCCAGGTGAGGCCGAAATCCTCTCGATTGATCGTCGCCACCGCGGATGCTCCAGCCCGATACCGCCCGTCCGTGTCAGGCCCGAATCCACCGAATTCGACCTTGAAGGCGACAGACCGTGTGACGCCACGGATGGTCAGATCACCATTGACTATATAGCAGTCGCTACTAAGGCTTGCGCTCTTTGATTCAAACTGGATGGTTGGGAAGTTTTCCACATCGAGGAATTCCGCGGATCGAAGATGAAGGTCGCGAGCTTCGAGATTCGTGTTGACAGACGCCGCGTCGACTGTTGCCGTGAGGGAGAAGACAAGCGGGTCTTCGGTTGCTATCAGGCTAGCGGATTTCACACCGAACGAGCCACGCACCTTCGACACCATCATGTGCCGAACAGTGAATCCGACTTCGCTGTGATCGGGATCAAGAACCCACTCTCCCGGGCGAAAACCGGGTAGATCGCCAACTGTATTCTGCATCTTATTTCCTCTCAGAGACACGCGAATGTCAGATTGCGATCACGAATTCTTCGTCGCCCAAGAGAGTTCTTCCATAGCACTCCTTTGAGACACCCACGTTGACCATTGCATGACGGCTCGCTGTTCCTGCGTCGCGCCAGATCTGCTGGAGCGGGCTTGTTGAGGCGAATGCTGCCGAACCCACAGCGGTCAACAATCTCTCGATCGCCTCACGACACTGCACCGCGATAGATGCGGTGTCCATCCGAATTCGCGCGCGAGTAGGTAGATCGATGGCGCCGCCATTGAATACTGCCGCCGCGTCGATGTCGTAGCACGCGCGTTTAGCCAGCATGCGTGCTACGTCGATCGCGTTCGCAGCCTCGGCAACTGCGATCTGGTTGGAGGGTGCTTCGCTTCCCTTTCGATACTTCGTTTTGGTGACACCTCGTTGGGGGAGGATTTCGAGGGCGAAGTCGAGGGCTGCCTGCGCAAGGCCGATCTGTGCCGCAACGAGGATCAGGGTGTGGTTGGGGGCGAGAGGCGTGAGATACTCAACCTCGTCGACGAACTCCGATGCGTAGTTACCCTCCATCAGGTCTACGAACGTCTGAGTTCGATAGTCTGGCGCGAAGAGATCTCTGCCAACGATCGTGTTGCTTCCCGAGCCGCGCATGCCGGCGACGTACCAAGTGTCTTCGACAGTAACTTCGTTGATTGGCAGGAGTGTCATCATCCACACTGTTTCACCGTCGATCTCGACGTCGAACCCTAGCTCCGCCCACTGCGCGTGAAGCGAGCCCGAGGCATATGGCCAGCGGCCACTGATTAGATAGCCCCCATCGACCCGACGTGCCGACGCAGTAGGACCGGCAGCCGGGCGGGTCGCTGTTGTAATCCGTGCGCGAGGGTTGGCACCCCAAATCTCATCCTGGGCCTGTCGCGAGTAGGTGCCGACGTCCCACGCATTGGAGTTGAGCAACCCGAACGCCCAGGCAGTCCCGCCGTCTCCCCGCGCGATTTCCGCCGTCAGGTCGAAGAGGGTCCGGAAGTTCGCCTGGAATCCGCCGTACCGACGCGGGGTGCAAACCTGGAATAGGTCGAGCTCCTCCATCTTGTCGATCACAACCTGTGACACGCGGCGATCCCGATCGCTGTCCAGCGCGTGTTCTCGAACGAGAGGGTATAGCGACCGCGCTTTTTTCATTAGATCGGCATCCGGCTGCGAGATCCTTGAATCAGGACCGGATACATCTACGGGCACGGTTGTCCAGGCTGGCGATCCCATCTTCATTCTCTCCTTTGAAACTGCAGTATGTCGCGTCCATCATCTTCGGCCAGCATGAATCTACACTGATCACGTTTATGATAGATGAACAGATCGGTCAGTGTCTACTGGCGATCTCGTGTTCAACGCGAGATTTAGTTAGGCGAGCTGAACGTGCTGGGGCAGCAGCCGCAGAACGCCTGCTAACGAGGGAAGCCAACCACCAAACCAGGTGGGACTCTCGCCTTCGCGGTGCCACGTCGTCTCGACTCATGTCACAGTCGCTAAACCGAGCTGGGCGCAAGATCCGTATCCGTGCCAGATGGTCAAGGCCGCGGACGGGGTGTATCGGTGATCGTGTGATCCCTCGTGTTCGGGGTTATGCGGTGAGGGCTCGGAGGTCGGGTTCGATCACCTCCTCGGTGTCGGGTTCGCCGACGCGCCGTGCGGCGGCGAGGGCTCTGTTGCAAAAATCGTGAAGCTTGAGCATGCTTGGCGGAGATTGGACGGACGGAACGATGACGGATTTCAAGTGGCGCCATTTCCAGGGTGATGTGATCCTGTGGGCGGTGCGCTGGTATTGTCGCTATCCGATCAGCTATCGCGACCTTGAGGAAATGCTGGCGGAACGCGGCATTTCGGTCGACCATACGACGATCTATCGCTGGGTCCAGTGCTACGCCCCGGAGATGGAGAAGCGGCTGCGCTGGTTCTGGCGGCGTGGCTTTGATCCGAGCTGGCGCCTGGATGAAACCTACGTCAAGGTGCGGGGCAAGTGGACCTACCTGTACCGGGCAGTCGACAAGCGGGGCGACACGATCGATTTCTACCTGTCGCCGACCCGCAGCGCCAAGGCAGCGAAGCGGTTCCTGGGCAAGGCCCTGCGAGGCCTGAAGCACTGGGAAAAGCCTGCCACGCTCAATACCGACAAAGCGCCGAGCTATGGTGCAGCGATCACCGAATTGAAGCGCGAAGGAAAGCTGGACCGGGAGACGGCCCACCGGCAGGTGAAGTATCTCAATAACGTGATCGAGGCCGATCACGGAAAGCTCAAGATACTGATCAAGCCGGTGCGCGGTTTCAAATCGATCCCCACGGCCTATGCCACGATCAAGGGATTCGAAGTCATGCGAGCCCTGCGCAAAGGACAGGCTCGCCCCTGGTGCCTGCAGCCCGGCATCAGGGGCGAGGTGCGCCTTGTGGAGAGAGCTTTTGGCATTGGGCCCTCGGCGCTGACGGAGGCCATGGGCATGCTCAACCACCATTTCGCAGCAGCCGCCTGATCGGCGCAGAGCGACAGCCTACCTCTGACTGCCGCCAATCTTTGCAACAGAGCCTCCGAGCGCGCGTAACCCGATGGTGTACGACGTGATGCGTGAGGCGGCGAACTGGCTGCAAGGGGAGTACCTGGCGCGCGAGCGTGCCGCACAGGACGCCACCGAGAAGCAGCGGTGGCGTGATGCTCAGTACCGCGTCGACGATGATGTGCGCGCGGTTGACCCGCAAGACAAAGACCTTGTGCGCGCGAAGACTGACGAGTTTACCCGGCTGCGTGAAGCACTGCCGCCGGTGGGCGAGAACTCATGAGTGAGCGCAAGGGAAGGATTCACGAGGGCGGCACGGTTGCTCCGGATGGAACGCACTACCCGACGGTGCTGATCGAGGTCGAGGCCGACGACGCAGACGAGGGCATGCTGGTTGCGCTGGGGGATTGCGCGGCCATGCCGGAGCGTCTGGCGCAGCTCGGGCTTGAACCTATCGGGTACGGTGTGCGGCTGTGGGGCTGTATGCCGTGTGGCATCAAGGGCATCTACATTGCCCCGGTTCCCGCGCTCACGCAAGAGACGTGCGCGTGCCCGTTTGACGGGGCGGGGTCGATGATTCCGATTAGCGAAATCTTCACACCAGCGGGAGAGTAGAGCGCTGCCACACTCGCCCGTGCTCATGTGCACACGTGCACATGAGCACGGTTCTATGGGGTGTTGTTGCGCTCGAAGATCAGGGCAAGGCGTTCGTCGTTGGAGCGCAGGAGTGCGGCCGCACCGAATGCTTTATCGACGGTGCGGTCGAGTGCGGTGTGTGCGTCGATGAGCTGCGCGGGCATCGCTGCGGGGTCGTAGAGGTCTGCGAGCGTCGCTTCGGGGTAGGCCTCCCGCGCCTCGAATACCTGGTCGATGCGGTCGGTGAATTGCTGCTGTGCCCGCTGGTCGAGTTCGGGCCACGGGATCGGGAAGTACGCAAGGCCGGGCGAGAGAGAAATATCGGATTTAAGGCGTCCGGCGAAGGTTTCGACCCAGGCCATGAACATGGACGATTGCAAGAGTGCCGCGTGCCAGGGTTTCGCGTCGGGGAAGATGATGAGCTTGTTGCCTGCGATCACGTCGGTGTCGAAGAACTGGCCGGGTATCCAGCGCCGGTTTTCTGAGGACACTTCGGGCAGGGCAAAGTAGCTGCCCTCGGGTTGACGGTTTTGGGTGAACAGTGCGGGCTTGGCCGCGTATTCCTGCACCGAAACGGTGGGGGATTTCAGGCGCGACTCGGCTACGAGGTCGAGGCGCTGCCGGATGAACGGGTGCCGTAGGTGTTGAGGCTGTGCGTCAACGAGCCAGAGGCACCAGCGCAGGGGTGAGCCTTGCAGCATGTCGCGAGCTTGCACGAACCGCTTCACGTAGGGCGCTACCTCGGGAATCTGCACCGCTTCACGCATCGCGGCTTCATCAAGCAACAGATGCCCGCCGTCCGTCGGTTGCGATCCCTTGTGCGCGTTCGGCATCCCCTCGATCAGCGGCTTGGTGAGCTTCACGGGTACGTAGTCGGCTCCGTCGAACAGGTAGAAGTTGAGCCGGTCGGGTACGGTCTCGATGGGTTGCCCGGTGATACGGGGGTAGCTGAACAAGCGGTGACGCTTGTTCGGGCGTTGTGTGCTGGAAAAGCCGACGATGACGCAGTGCACCGCTGCCGCTCCGGGGGCTTCGGAAGTCCATTTGAAGGTGCGGTGCCCGAAGTCCACTTCGCACCCCATCCCGGCCAACAGTGGCACCATGGTGCGGGCTTGCTCGCCTTGGGTGATTGAGTTCGTAGACACGAACGCTACCCGCGATTGTGGGCGCAGGGTGACCAGCTCGGCGGCTTTCGCGTACCAGCACGCCACGTAGTCGAGTCTGCCGGTGCGCAGCCCTTTTGCGGCGCTGATGGGTGCGAATACGTGCCGGTTGTCGGCTTGCTGTTCTTTCGACATCCACGACATGCCGATAAAGGGTGGGTTGCCCATAATGATGGTTGCGTCTGACTCGGGAACGATCTCGTTCCAGTCCATGCGCAGCGCGTTACCGACGTGAATAACGGTGATGGTATCCAGCGGTAACGTGTCGGGGGCTTTGCCTAGTGCAAGCTCCATTTGCATGTTGGCTTGGTGGTCAACGAGGCGCAGCGCGGTCGAGGCGATTCTGGCAGGCCATTCTTCCACCTCGATCCCGGCCATGTGCTCAAGCTTCACCGCGAGGTCATCGCGTTGGAAGAATAACGGGATCTGCGACGTGTCACCGAGTTCTTGTAGCCGCAGCAGGATGCGCAGCTCAAGGGCGCGCAGGTCACGGTAGGCGACGACGAGGAAGTTACCGCACCCGCACGCCGGGTCGAGCAGCCGCAGCTCTGCCAGCTCGCCGCGCAGTTTCTTGAGCGCTTTAGTGTCGTGTTGTGCGGCTTCGAACTTCTCGGTGAGTTCGTCAAAGAACAGCGGGTCGATGGTCTTCCGAATGTTCGTTTCGGTGGTGTAGTGCTCTCCGAGTTCGCGGCGCGCCTCGGGTGACTTGACTGCTTGGAAGAGGGAGCCGAAGATCGCGGGGCTGATGCTTGCCCAGTTGAACGCGCACGCAGAGACGAGTTTGTCACGCATCACTCGGTCGAATGAGGGAATCGAGAGTGGTTCAGCGAACACGCGGCCGTTGACGTAGGGGAATCGTGCGAGCAGTTCGTCAAGGGTGGAGGCGCGGCGTTCCTTGGGCTGGTTCATCACTTGGAACAGCATGGTGAGCTGTGCGCCGAGGTCGCTGCCGTCGGTGCTGGTGCGCAGCTCGATGAACTCGGTGAATAGGTCACGCTCCCATATGCCCGAGTCGTCGGCGTAGAGAGCGAACAGGACGCGCACGAGGAAGATCGAGGCTTCGTGGTCGTCGTACCCTGACCCTTCGAGCGCTTCGTATAGGTCGGCCATGATTCTGGCGGCTTTGATCGACGCGGCTTCTTGTTCACCTGACCCGAATGAGCGGGTCTGGTATCCGGCGAGGAACGCGAGGGGTGTGTCCGATAAACGGTGGATCTGGTTTGGCGTTCATTAGTTGATTCGGCCTTCGAATGCGATCGCGAACGCGTTCAGCGCCGGCTTCCATCTCGTCGCCCAGCGTGCCCTGCCGCGCCCGGTCGGGTCAAGCGAGCGGGTCACGAGGTAGAGGCATTTCAGCGCGGCGGCGTCGTTCGGGAAGTGCCCGCGCGCCCGGACTGCTCTGCGGTACCGGGCGTTGAGTGACTCGATCGCGTTCGTGCTGCAGATGATCCGGCGGATTTCCACGTCCCAGTCCAGGAACGGCACGAACTCGGACCAGGCGTTCTGCCAGAGCTTGCTGATCGCCGGATACTGTTGACCCCATTTCGCGTCGAACTCCACGAATCGCTCACGAGCGGCCGCTTCGGTCGGCGCCGTGTAGACAGGACGCAGGTCCTTGCCCATCTCTTCCCAGTAGTGGCGGGACGCGAACCGGAACGTGTTGCGGATCAGATGGATGATGCAGGTCTGCACCGTCGCGAGCGGCCAGGCGGTGTTGATCGATTCCGGCAGACCCTTCAGCCCGTCACAGACGACGATGCACACGTCCTCGGCGCCACGGTTCTTGATCTCCGTCAACACGCCGAGCCAGAACTTCGCCCCCTCCCCGCCATCGCCGGCCCAGATCCCGAGGATGTCGCGCTCCCCGTTCACAGTAACGCCCACGGCGATATAGAACGGCTTGTTCCGCACCTGGCCGTCTCGGACCTTCACCACCAGAGCATCGATGAACACCACCGGGTAGACGCGATCCAGCGGACGGTTCTGCCATTCGGTCATCTCCTCGATGACCTTGTCGGTGATCCTCGAGATCGTGTCCTTCGACACCGACGCCCCGTAGACATCGTCGAAGTGCGCCGCGACCTCGCCGGTCGTCAGCCCCCGCGCGGTCAACGACAGCACGATCTCATCGACGCCGGTCAGGCGCCGCTGCCGCTTCTTGACGATCTTCGGTTCGAACGACCCCTCACGGTCTCTGGGAACGTCGATCTCGACGGGACCGACCTCGGTCAGCACCGTCTTCGATCGGATCCCGTTGCGAGCGTTCTCGGCGATCGTGTTGCCGTGCTTCTCGTAGCCAAGATGCTCGGTCATCTCCGCCTCGAGCGCTGTCTCCAGCACCCGCTTGGTGAGCCCGTTCAGCACCCCGTCGGGGCCGACGAGGTCGACACCCTGTTCCTTCGCCTGCTTCAGCAGCTGCTCCGCGAGCTGCTGCTCATCGATGATCTCTCCCGTCACAGGATCGATCATCTCGATGACATCGGTCATCGCCCTTCCTTTCGGTCAGGCCAGACCAGATCCACCGTTAATCAGACAGTCCCCATTTGGGCAGCTCGACCAACAATGAGCCATCGAATTTCGTCGCCAACGAGCGGCAAAAGACACAAGTCAGGTACGCGTCATAAACCGGAGATGGAGAAGCGGCTGCGCTGGTTCTGGCGGCGTGGCTTTGATCCGAGCTGGCGCCTGGATGAAACCTACGTCAAGGTGCGGGGCAAGTGGACCTACCTGTACCGGGCAGTCGACAAGCGGGGCGACACGATCGATTTCTACCTGTCGCCGACCCGCAGCGCCAAGGCAGCGAAGCGGTTCCTGGGCAAGGCCCTGCGAGGCCTGAAGCACTGGGAAAAGCCTGCCACGCTCAATACCGACAAAGCGCCGAGCTATGGTGCAGCGATCACCGAATTGAAGCGCGAAGGAAAGCTGGACCGGGAGACGGCCCACCGGCAGGTGAAGTATCTCAATAACGTGATCGAGGCCGATCACGGAAAGCTCAAGATACTGATCAAGCCGGTGCGCGGTTTCAAATCGATCCCCACGGCCTATGCCACGATCAAGGGATTCGAAGTCATGCGAGCCCTGCGCAAAGGACAGGCTCGCCCCTGGTGCCTGCAGCCCGGCATCAGGGGCGAGGTGCGCCTTGTGGAGAGAGCTTTTGGCATTGGGCCCTCGGCGCTGACGGAGGCCATGGGCATGCTCAACCACCATTTCGCAGCAGCCGCCTGATCGGCGCAGAGCGACAGCCTACCTCTGACTGCCGCCAATCTTTGCAACAGAGCCCACGCGACAGCTGCTCGCGCAGGCTGGGTGCCAAGCTCTCGGGTAACATCAAGGCCCGACCCTTGGAGCCCTTGCCCTCCCGCACGATGATCGTGCCGTGATCGAAATCCAGATCCTTGACCCGCAGTTGCAAACCCTCACTGATCCGCATGCCCGTTCCATACAGAAGCTGGGCGAACAAACGATGCTCGCCTTCCAGAAAACCGAGGATGCGAACCACTTCATCCGGGGTCAGCACCACCGGCAAGCGCCGCGACGGCCGAGGTCTTCCGATCTCCTGAAGCCAGGGCAGATCCGTGCACAGCACCTTGCCGTAGAAGAACAGCAAGGCCGCCAATGCCTGACGATGCGTGGAGACCGAAACCTTGCGCTCGTTCGCCAGCCAGGACAGAAATGCCTCGACTTCGCTGCTGCCCAAGGTTGCCGGGTGACGCACACCGTGGAAACGGATGAAGGCACGAACCCAGTGGACATAAGCCTGTTCGGTTCGTAAGCTGTAATGCAAGTAGCGTATGCGCTCACGCAACTGGTCCAGAACCTTGACCGAACGCAGCGGTGGTAACGGCGCAGTGGCGGTTTTCATGGCTTGTTATGACTGTTTTTTTGTACAGTCTATGCCTCGGGCATCCAAGCAGCAAGCGCGTTACGCCGTGGGTCGATGTTTGATGTTATGGAGCAGCAACGATGTTACGCAGCAGGGTGACGGTGTTCGGCATTCTGAATCTCACCGAGGACTCCTTCTTCGATGAGAGCCGGCGGCTAGACCCCGCCGGCGCTGTCACCGCGGCGATCGAAATGCTGCGAGTCGGATC
Source organism: Paenarthrobacter sp. R1 (assembly GCF_030264015.1). Lineage (NCBI taxonomy): Bacteria > Bacillati > Actinomycetota > Actinomycetes > Micrococcales > Micrococcaceae > Paenarthrobacter > Paenarthrobacter sp. R1. The sequence goes on from NZ_CP127116.1 coordinate 18,747, forward strand.
AGACGTCGTGGATGTCGGACCGGCCGCCAGCCATCCGGACGCGAGGCCTGTATCGCCGGCCGATGAGATCAGACGTATTGCGCCGCTCTTAGACGCCCTGTCCGATCAGATGCACCGTGTTTCAATCGACAGCTTCCAACCGGAAACCCAGCGCTATGCGCTCAAGCGCGGCGTGGGCTACCTGAACGATATCCAAGGATTTCCTGACCCTGCGCTCTATCCCGATATTGCTGAGGCGGACTGCAGGCTGGTGGTTATGCACTCAGCGCAGCGGGATGGCATCGCCACCCGCACCGGTCACCTTCGACCCGAAGACGCGCTCGACGAGATTGTGCGGTTCTTCGAGGCGCGGGTTTCCGCCTTGCGACGGAGCGGGGTCGCTGCCGACCGGCTCATCCTCGATCCGGGGATGGGATTTTTCTTGAGCCCCGCACCGGAAACATCGCTGCACGTGCTGTCGAACCTTCAAAAGCTGAAGTCGGCGTTGGGGCTTCCGCTATTGGTCTCGGTGTCGCGGAAATCCTTCTTGGGCGCCACCGTTGGCCTTCCTGTAAAGGATCTGGGTCCAGCGAGCCTTGCGGCGGAACTTCACGCGATCGGCAATGGCGCTGACTACGTCCGCACCCACGCGCCTGGAGATCTGCGAAGCGCAATCACCTTCTCGGAAACCCTCGCGAAATTTCGCAGTCGCGACGGCTCTGTTGCAAAAATCGTGAAGCTTGAGCATGCTTGGCGGAGATTGGACGGACGGAACGATGACGGATTTCAAGTGGCGCCATTTCCAGGGTGATGTGATCCTGTGGGCGGTGCGCTGGTATTGTCGCTATCCGATCAGCTATCGCGACCTTGAGGAAATGCTGGCGGAACGCGGCATTTCGGTCGACCATACGACGATCTATCGCTGGGTCCAGTGCTACGCCCCGGAGATGGAGAAGCGGCTGCGCTGGTTCTGGCGGCGTGGCTTTGATCCGAGCTGGCGCCTGGATGAAACCTACGTCAAGGTGCGGGGCAAGTGGACCTACCTGTACCGGGCAGTCGACAAGCGGGGCGACACGATCGATTTCTACCTGTCGCCGACCCGCAGCGCCAAGGCAGCGAAGCGGTTCCTGGGCAAGGCCCTGCGAGGCCTGAAGCACTGGGAAAAGCCTGCCACGCTCAATACCGACAAAGCGCCGAGCTATGGTGCAGCGATCACCGAATTGAAGCGCGAAGGAAAGCTGGACCGGGAGACGGCCCACCGGCAGGTGAAGTATCTCAATAACGTGATCGAGGCCGATCACGGAAAGCTCAAGATACTGATCAAGCCGGTGCGCGGTTTCAAATCGATCCCCACGGCCTATGCCACGATCAAGGGATTCGAAGTCATGCGAGCCCTGCGCAAAGGACAGGCTCGCCCCTGGTGCCTGCAGCCCGGCATCAGGGGCGAGGTGCGCCTTGTGGAGAGAGCTTTTGGCATTGGGCCCTCGGCGCTGACGGAGGCCATGGGCATGCTCAACCACCATTTCGCAGCAGCCGCCTGATCGGCGCAGAGCGACAGCCTACCTCTGACTGCCGCCAATCTTTGCAACAGAGCCGCTTGCAAGCCGCACCGTTCAGTGGTTCTTGACAACCAACAGAGTGTTCTGCGAACATAAACAAAATTTGGACGCTGACGTGCTTCGTCCCAGTCGAAGTAGTTGCCTCGCCTGCCCGAGCGGCTCATGTGAGCGCCGCCGTCCCTTCATGGAGAGGAAGATCAATGACGCTGACCAACACCGAGGTTCCTGGCTTTCGCGCAGGTAAGTGGGTTCTCGACCCAACTCACAGCGAAGTAGGCTTCCACGTTCGTCACATGATGGTCTCGAAGGTTCGGGGCGCTTTTGGTGTAAAATCAGCCACTCTGATTGCGTCTGACAATCCCTTGGATTTCATCCTCCACGCTACGGTCGACGCAGCATCCGTAAATACGAACTTGCAGATCCGCGACGACCATCTTCGATCGGTCGACTTTCTCGACGTCGCACGATTCCCGACGATGGAATTTGTATCAAGCGGCGCTCGAGTGAGCGGTGATGAGTTTCTCGTCGATGGCGAATTGACGATCCGCGATGTGACTCGGTCTATTACATTTCAGGTCGAGCTGGGCGGATTTGGCTATGACACGGACAAGGTGTATCGAGCAGGCGCTTCTGCGAAGACAACCATCGATCGAGAGGATTTTGGCCTGACCTGGAGCGCGACGCTCGAGACAGGTGGGCTTGTGGTTGGGAAAGAAGTGACGATTCTCCTGGAGTTGGAAGCTTTTCTCACCGAAGAGTGACTTGAGTGGGATGTGCTCGCACCCTGCGGATTTCATTCCGGCCAGGTTGGCTTCCAGGGTTACGACGACGTGCCCAGCTACGACCTCGATTCATTCGCTCGAGTGGTTTCGGTGTCCCCCAACACAACGATCAGGTGTGATGATCTTGCGGCCTCCAGTTGGTCAGCAGGTCGTAGGCCTTTTCCCAGTGTGCGTAGCGACGCGCAGACAGCGTCTTACCCACCCCGGCCGGTCCGAAGCACAGGCCGATGGTGTGGCCGCGGCGCACAGCGTCGGCGAACTCGGTGAAGCGGCGGTGCTCCTTGGTGACGATGAAGCGCTGGCTCACATCAGGTCCTCCCTGTAGACCTTCAGCTTCCGCCTCGGTGCTGGCGCGGGGGCCGGCGGCTCGGCTGTCGGCGGCGCCTCGGTGGTGTGTGCGGCTACGACGGCGATGCGTTCATTGATACCTTGGCGCAGGGCTCGGCGGCGGGCGTTGCGGGCAGCCTGGATCTCCTTGAGGCCGATCTTCTGGGCCTGGTGCTCCTGGTTCACGGCCTTGCAGAGGAACTCGTCATGGTCAAAGACGCGGATCTCGGTGATGTCGCGCGGGTCGTAGCGGATCACCACGGGCCGTCCGACGTAGCCGGCCAGCGTCGGGGAGACGTAGCGCAGCCCCTGGAAGCGGATGCCATCGCGCTGCACCACCCGGGACTGGGCAACCGTGAGCAGCAGCCCGTCGAGGTCTTCGAGGCTCTCGGGCATGCGCGGCAGCCAGCCCTCGGCGATCCACGCACTGCGCGGCGAGGTGTCAAGCTCGCTGTGCGACCGGTCGTTGTAGGTGGCCACGAACCCCTCCAGGGCGCTGTCGAGCTCGGCCAGCGACAGCTTCGGCGTCGGAGCAAGGTGGTCCTCGGTGATGTAGCCGGGCAGGTCAGCGAGAAGCTCGGTGTTGACGGTGCCGAAGAACCGTTCGATCTTGCCGCGGCCCTGGGGGCGGGCGACGGTGGAGTGGATCAGCCGGATATGGAGGTCGACGGTGGTGCGGGTGAGGTGGTGGCTGATGAAGTCGCTGCCGTGGTCGACGTAGAGCACGTCCGGCAGGCCGCACATCGGCCACGCCGGGTCGGGCTTGTGCCAGATCGCCTGCCTCAGCGCCAGCGCAGTGTTCATCGCCGAGGGCGCACCGAGAAAGACGGTGTAGCCGCAGATCGCGCGGGAGCAATCGTCAATGATCGCCGTCAGCCACGGCCGGGCGGGCTTGCCGTCGGTGCCCACCACGAGGATGTCGAGCAACGTGTGGTCGCTCTGCCACATCGCATTCGGGTGCTCGGCCTGCCGGCGCAACACCAGCTCGTACTTGTCACGGTAGGACCCCGCGCCCTCCAGGGCGAGAGTGACCATTCCCGGATCCAGGGCCGCCACGATCGAGCGGACCACGCCGTAGGAAGGCACCGGCCACCCTCGGGTACCGCAGATACGGGTGACCCTGCGGTGGAGAGTGGCGATCGCGGGGCGGGGTTTGCTCAGCGCCAGGCCCTCGATCAACCGCACGAGCTCCGCGGGAAGATGGTGAGTACCGGCATCCGAGCGCTGTCCTGTGCTCAGGCCCGCATACCCGTCAATGCGGTAGCGGGCGTGCCAGCGCTCCAAGGTGCGCAGCCCGATCCCGGTCTCGCGGGCCAGGGCGGTCAGCGCGATGCCGTCCTCGACGTGCAGCCGCAGGATGCGCCACCGCGCCGCCCCGTCCATCTCACACCTGCTCGGCGACAGCTGCTCGGGCGCGGGCCGCCTGCTGGTGGCGATACAGCGTCGCCCGCGACCAGCCGACGAGTCGGGCGGCGTCTTCGGCGGTGCGGCCCTTCGCGCGCGCATCGGCGGCGATGTCGAGCTTCTCTGCGACCACGGCCGGGTCGACCGGAGGTCGGCCGAAGCGGGTACCGTTCTGCTTCGCCGCGGCGATCCCGGCATTGACACGTTCGGTGATCAGCTCGCGCTCATACTCGGCCAACGTGGCGAGCATGCCCATCATCATCCGGCCCGACGTCGTCTCCGGGTCGATTCCGTCCGAGACCGATCTAATCTTCACGCCTTGCCCGCGTAGCAGCGTGACCGTGTTCAGGACATCGATGAGGGACCGGCCGAGCCGGTCGATACGCCAGACCACCACGGTGTCACCGTCCTGGGCGTAGTCGAGCAGCCGCTTCATCCCCGGTCGCTCGATCGCGGTCCGGCTACCCGAGGTCACATCCGAGAACACGTCCCGCTTCTGCACCCCGGCATCCACCAGCGCATCGACTTGCAGCTGCGCATCCTGAGTTGCCGTACTCACTCGGGTGTATCCCAGCTGCCTCATACCCCCAGCATGGTGCAGAAAGTCCTGGAAGTCACCACCCTGAGGCGCTTTTCGTCGAGACGACTTAGCGAGACACTTCCGGGTGCCCATTCACGCAGGGAATGAACCTGAGGCCAACCGCGCGCTGAACGTCTAATCAACCTATACCCAAATGAGGCACCAGATCGCCCGGCCTTACCTACATCGAAGTGCCCCGCCTCCGCTCGAAACCCTTGAGGCTTGGTCGCCAGCACGCCATGCGCAGCGAGTGACGCGAGTCTGATTTTGTCAACCTGATTTGGCCCCGGGGTGACGGCTAGGCCGTGTTGATCAAGTGGTTTCGGTGGTCGATGGGCGAGTCTTGAGGGATGACGCGTCGCGAGGTCTCTGACGAGGTGTGGACCGTTCTGGAGCCGTTGATGCCGACGGTGACGGGGAGGTCGCGGCCGTGGACGGATCATCGTCTCGCGGTTGAGGGGATGGCGTGGAAGTACCGGACGGGTGCGCCGTGGCGTGATCTGCCGGAGCGGTTCGGGAAGTGGAACTCGGTCTATAAGCGGTTCACCCGGTGGGCGCACGACGGCACCTGGGACAGGCTGCTCGCCGAGGTGCAGCGGCAGTCCGACGCGGCGGGCCGGCTCGATTGGGTGGTGTCGATCGACTCCACGATCACCCGCGTGCATCAGCACGGTGCGACCCTCGCCCGGGACACAGGGGGCTCCACCGAATCACAAGAATCCGTGGTTCGAGCCGCCTGACCACGCGATTGGCCGGTCCCGTGGCGGGTTGACCTGCAAGATTCACCTGGTCGCCGATGGCAAGGGGCGGCCGCTGGGATGGGTGCTCACCGGCGGCAACATCAACGACACCACGATGCTGGCGACCACCCTCGAACACATCCGTGTCCCCCGCCCAGGCGTCGGAAGACCACGAACGCGACCAGATCGAGTCCTCGCCGACAAGGGCTACCCGTCGAAGACGAACCGTGCCTGGCTGCGTCAGCGAGGGATCGCCGCGACCATCCCGGAGCGTGACGACCAGATCGCTCACCGCCGCAAGAAGCCGGGACGCCCGATCGACTTCGGCGACGAGCAGAAGCTCCGCTACCGCGGCCGCAACGTCGTCGAACGCTCCTTCAACAAGCTCAAACAGTGGCGCGGCATCGCCATGCGATCAGACAAGACCGCCCGCAGCTACCGAGCCGCCATCAGCCTCGCCACCACCCTGATCTGGATCAAAAGCGACTTGATCAACACGGCCTAGAACTGGCCCCGGGTGTGTGCTGCTGTTTGCTGTTAGGCGCAGCAGGAGGTGGGGAGTTCGTTGCGGAAGAGGTTCGCGGTGAGTCGGATGCCTTCGGCCATGGTGAGGTACGGGGCCCAGGTGTCGGCGAGTTGGGTGACGGTGAATCCGGCTTTGATCGCGTAGGTCGCGGCGAGCATCATCTCGCCGGCGGTGTCGGCGAGGGCGTGGACGCCGAGGACTTTGCCCGTGTCGGCGTCGGCGACGATCTTGATGCCGCCGCGGGTGTTGTGGTTGGCGATGGCTCTGGGCACGTCGGACAGTCGGAGGTAGCGGCAGGCGCATCGGTAGCCGGCGGCGAGGGCTTCGGCTTCGGTGATCCCGGCCGAGGCGAGTTGGGGTGAGGTGAACAGGACGGAGGGCAACCCGGTGTAGTCGACCTGCTCAGAGTGACCGAGGGCGTTGTGTGCGGCGATCTTCCCGGTCCTCGCGGCGACGTACACGTACTGGGGCACGTCGGTGACGTCGCCGGCGGCGAACACCGCCGGGTTCGTGGTCCGCTGTTGTTCGTCGACAATGATGAAGCCGCGGGTGTCGGTCGCGATGCCCGCAGTGGCGAGGCCGAGCCCGTCGGTGCGGGGGGTGCGGCCGGTGGCGACGAGGACGCGTTCACCGGTAGCTACTTTCCCGGTGCGGGTGAGGACTCGGACCAGGTCGTCGTGTGGGGTGATCGTTGCGGCGCGGTCGCCTATGACGGTGATTCCGTCGGTCAGGAAGGCTTTGCGGAGCTCGGAGGAGAGTTCTGGTTCGGCGTGCGGGGCGAGCCGGCCGATGATGGTGACCTCGACCCCGAGCCGGGCGAACAGCTGGGCCTGTTCGAGGCCGACGAATCCGCCGCCGATCACCACGAGCGAAGCGGGCAGCTCGGTGAGTTCCATCGCCGTGGTCGACGTGAGGTAATCGATCTGCTCGAGGCCGGGGATCGTTGGGATGGTCGGTTCGGCGCCGGTGGCGATGAGATACGACTTGGCGCGAACCGGTCGTCCATCGACGAGCAGTGTTGAGGGATCGGTGAATGTTGCGGTGCCGGGGAGGATGTCGAACCCGTAGGCGGCGGCGATGTCGGCGTACTTGGTCTGGCGGAGCATGCCGACCAGCTCATCCTTCTGCTGCACGAGCGCGCCGAGGTCGACGGCCCCAGCGGAGGTGGCGGCGCCGGGGAACGGGTTCGTGAGCGCGGCGTGGCGGGTGTGCGCGGCCGCGAGGAGGGTCTTGGAGGGCACGCAACCCACGTTCACGCAGGTGCCACCGAGCGTGCCCGATTCGATGGCGACCACGCTCGCCCCCTCGAGTCGGGCGTGGATCGCCGCGGACATCGCCGCGCCGCCCGTCCCGACCACCGCAAGATCGAACTCGTTGTGCTGAGTCATGATGCCTCCTCGGGTGGACCGGGCCGCACGTGCGGCCCTATGCGACAGAATGGACCTTCAAGCATGCTTGAAGGTCAAACTGACGGTGGAGGTGTCACGATGCGGATCGGAGAACTCGCGGAGAAGGCGAGGACGAGACCGTCGACGCTGCGGTACTACGAGGAGCGCGGGCTGCTGCAACCGCCGGAGCGCACCCCGGCCGGGTACCGCAGCTATGGTGACGAGACGGTGCAGCGGCTCGAGTTCATCGATCGGGCTCGCGCGGCGGGGCTCACCCTTGCGCAGACCGCGGAGATCCTCGATGTTCGCGACACGGGTGGTTCGCCGTGCGCTCACGTGCTGGATCTCCTTGACCGCCGGCTCGTGGAGATTGATGAGCAGCTCGAGCAGCTGCGCGCCCTACGAGGGAGCATCGTCGAGCTTCGGGCGCACGCGACGGCAACGGCGTCCGAAGCCTGCACGCCGGAGTCCATCTGCCGCTACCTCTGATGACTTTCGGATCGCTACTGCCGCTGACGGGTGTGGTTGAGGCGGTACGAGGTGGTGCCGGTTTCGATGATGGTGCCGTTGAACGTGAGCCGGTCGACGATTGCCGCACACAGGCGCGGGTCAGTGAAGGTCTTCGTCCACCCGCTGAACGACTCGTTGGATGCGATCGCGACGGAGTTCTTCTCTTCCCGCTCTGTGAGGACCTGGAACAGGAGTTCGGCGCCGCGTCGGTCGAGTTCCATGTAGCCGAGCTCGTCGATCAGGAGCAGGTCAACGCGTCCGTACCGGTTGATGGTGCGGGTGAGTTGTTTCTCGTCGGCGGCTTCAACGAGCTCGTTCACGAGCTTCGTCGCCAGGGTGTACCGGACGCGGAAGCCCTTCTCTGCAGCGGCGGTGCCGAGGCCGATGAGGAGATGCGACTTCCCGGTGCCGGAGTCCCCGATCAGACACAGCGGATCGCCGCGGCGGATCCAGTCCCCGTTCGCGAGCGTATGGATCGTTGCAGGGTTGACGTTCGGATTCGCGTCGAAATCGAAGTCCCCGAGCCACTTGTTCCTCGGGAACCCGGCTGCCGACACGCGGCGGACAACGGACCGGCGGTCCCGGTCGTCGCACTCGGCGAGGAGGAGCTCGGCAAGGAACCCTTGGTAGGTCAGCTGCTCACGTTCCGCGGCCGTGATCGCTTCGTGCATCACCGCCCGCATGGTGGGTAAACGGAGCCTGCGGCAGGCTTGGTCAACTGCGGCCGCGGCGGCTTCTTCGGTCAGCCCGCGCTGCCGACGCAGGGTCGTGGTGACATTCGTGGGGTTGCTCATGATCCGGCGATTCCTTCTCTCTCATCGGTGACCGGCGGTTCTGGTTCGGAACGTCGGTTAAGGAGTTCGTCGTAGTGCGCGACGGATGGCAGTGGCCGCCGGTCGGCTGGGAGTCCGGCGATCACCGCGGCCGGATCCATGAGGCGACGCTGGGTCAGGCTGACAACTCGTTGCACGTCACGTCGTGGTTGTTCAACGCGATGACGGTCTGACTCGGGCCCGGCGGCGTGCAGTCGGGCTTCGACCGCGACGACGTCGGCGGACACCGCCCCGACCGTGAGGGCGGCACGGATCCCCGCGATCACGTCGACGGTTCGCATGGTCCTGTGGAGCAGGAGCACATCGATCAGAGCCCTTGTGCCGGCGCTGTCGCCATCGACCTTCCGCGCTTGCTGCCAGAACGCGTCATGCGCTGTCGTGAACACGCCGGCTTCGCGTGCACGGGCCAGCGCGGTGGACCCGGGCAACGCGCCGGGCTTGCGCCTGAGGACCTCGAGGTAGTGGTCAAGGTTGATCGACTCCCCGCCGCGGGCCACGACCCGCTCGTGCCGAGCGACCTCGGCGTGGCCGTCGAACACCACGAGTTCAGACGCCCGCAACGAGACCCGCACCTTCCGCCCGATCAGACGGGCGGGCACGGAGTACCTCGCCATCCGCACGGTGATCAGGCTCGAGCGGTCTACCCGCGGGTAGAGCACCAGGCCAGGATCGAACCGCTCGCCTGGCAATGGCGTAAGGCGGGCTTGTTCGTCGATGAAGTCTTGCCCGACAGTGCGGATCCGGGTGTTGATGCGTCGCTCGTTGTCGCGGGCGTCCCACCGGCGGATCTGCTCGTTCAACTCGGCGAGCGAGTCGATGACCGGCATCGGCGACAGCCAGGTGCGGCGAAACCGACCAACTTCGCCTTCGACGCCACCCTTCTCGTGGGCGCCGTCGATTCCGGGCTGGCAATAGAACGAGTCGAACCCGTAGTGCGAGCGGAACAGTACCCATCGGTCGTTCTCTACTCGGCTACGGCCCTTCCCATACAGCACCGTCTGTACCGCGGCAGTGAGATTGTCGTACCGGATGTGCCGGGTCGGGATCCCACCTATCTCGTCGAACGCGTCGATATGTCCTTCCAGGAACGCTTCCTGCGATTGCGTCGAGTACACCCGGTGCACCGCCTTCCCCGAGTGCGAGAGCCGGAACGTGAACATGTGGCACTTCGTTTTCACCCCGCCAAGGATCACCCAGACCTCGCCGAAATCGACTTCGGCTTCCTCACCAGGTGCGTGTTCCTGTGGGACGAACACCTCGACGCGGCGCCCGGCTGCGGCATCGATCTGGGCACGACGTACGCGCACGTAGTCGCGGACCGTCGAGTACGACAGTCCCGCCGCTTCGTGCTCGTCGACCAGCCGCGCGAGAACCCTTGTCGCCGTGTGCCGCTGCTTACGAGGCGCGTCCAGATCCTGAGTGAGCATCGCGTCGATCACCGCCTTGTACGGCCCCAGCCGTGGAGACATCCGTGACGGTATCTTCCGCGGCGGCGGAATTGGCGACGCCAAGGCCTGCCGCACCGTGCGACGGTGGACCCCGAACCTGTCTGCCAACGCGCGCACCGATAGCCCGTCGACGCGCGAGGCACGGCGGATATCCGCGAACAATTCCACTTTCGACCCCTGCCGGGCCCGCTCATCCTGAAGCAACACGAAACACACGCTCAGGTGGGGCCAGATCAAACCGTCAGAACCGCCCCGGCAAGTCAGAAAGTGGGGCCACTCCTAGCCGTCACTCCGGGGCCAAAACAGACTGACAGAGCCACGAGTCTCTCTCGTGGTTGTCATAACTATACCTTCCATCCGGTACAGTTATGCCGTTCACTACGAGGGGAAGACGCGCATGTCCACGATGACGAAACGGCGACGCTGGTCGCTGCTGGTGACGGTCGGAGCTGGGCTCCTACTGATCACCATCGACAACTCGATTCTCTACACGGCACTGCCGACACTGACCGAGGATCTCCAGGCTTCGAGCACGCAGAGCCTCTGGATCATCAACGCCTACCCCTTGGTAATGGCGGGCCTGCTGCTGGGTAGCGGAACCCTCGGTGATCGAATCGGCCACACGCGGATGTTCGTCGTCGGTCTGGTGATCTTCGGACTGGCGTCGCTGCTCGCTGCCTTCGCCCCTACGCCCGAGGTCCTGATCGCGGCGCGTGCTGTGCTCGCTGTCGGTGCGGCAGCGATGATGCCGGCCACCCTTGCGCTGATCCGCACCTATTTCACGGTTGAACGCGAGCGGAATCTCGCCATCGCGGTCTGGGGCAGCCTGTCGGTCGTAGGGTTTGCCCTCGGCCCGATTCTCGGCGGCACACTCCTTGAGTTTTTCTGGTGGGGCTCGGTGTTCCTCGTCAACGTGCCCGTGGTGGTGCTGGCGCTGGTTGCTACCTGGCTGATCCGCCCGGCCAACGACCCGGACCCCTCGAAGCGATGGGATGCCGTCTCCTCGATATTGGCGATGATCGGGCTTGTCGGAATGGTGGTGGCTATCAAGGAGATCGGTCACGCGCCGCCGTCGACAACGACCATTATTGTTGCGCTGCTCGTTGCTGCCATCGGGTTCTGGCTCTTCGTGCGCCGTCAGCGACGTATGGAGCAGCCGCTGTTGGATTTCTCCATCTTCCGCAACCCGGCGTTCAGCGCAGGCGTGCTCGCCGCGACGTTCGCGATGTTCGCGATCGGGGGCATCCAGCTCGTCACCACGCAACGCTTCCAGCAGGTCGCCGGATTCAGCCCGCTGGAGGCTGGGCTCTTGGTTGCCGCGATCGCAGTGGGCTCGTTGCCGACAGCGCTCCTGGGTGGCGCATTCCTGCACCGCATCGGACTGCTCGCGCTCATCACCGGCGGTCTCGCCTTCGCCACCGGCGGCGTCGTGGTAACAGCAATCGGGTTCCAGTCGTCCCTCGGCGTGCTGGTCCTCGGACTGCTGCTGACCGGTGCCGGTCTCGGAGCCGCCATGTCGGTGGCCTCCACCGCGATCATCGGGAACGTGCCGGTGCGCCGAGCCGGGATGGCCGCTTCCCTGGAAGAGGTCTCCTACGAGTTCGGCAGCCTCATCGCCGTGTCCGTGCTTGGGAGCCTGCTCACGGCTATCTACAGCGCCCGTGTCGTCCTTCCCGACGGCGCGCCGGATGCGGCTGGTGACAGCATCGCCGAGGCACAGGCTGTCGCGCAGGGCGACGCAGACATCATCCAGGCGGCCGCGACAGCCTTCGACTCCGCGTACCTCGTCGTGATGCTGGTCGTCGCTGCCGTTCTCGCGGCGGGCGCGCTCGTCACCGGGGTACTTCTGCGCCGGTACTTGCCGGGCACCCAGTCACAGCTGCACTCCGAGCACTGACCACGAAAGGACCGCCCATGCGGCCCAGCAAACGGGACACGATCCTCCAGGCCGCCCTCAGCGTTGTCGAGACCGACGGCGTCACGGCCGTTACGTACGAATCCGTCGCCGCCGCATCCGGACTCACCAAAGGCGGATTGCTCTACCACTTCCCCTCAAGGGACGCCATGATCCTCGCGCTGCACGAATATCAAGCGCAGCACTGGGACGACGAAATGATCGACGCGCTCGGCAAAGACCTAGATGAGGCGTCGCAGGACGAGCGACTCGCTGCCTATGCCCGAGTCAGCGCACGCAGCGCCACCGGCCCTGAATTACTGCTCATGCTCGAAGCGAGCACCGACAGCGAGCTCAGCAAACCGTGGAAACGAGTCATCACCCGCTGGATCCCCAACCCCGCCAACATCGACCCGACCGACCCTCGGGCCCTACAAAAGATGGTCGCGTACCTCGCCGCCGACGGGCTTTGGCTCAGCGAATCCGTCGGCGCCGTCCCCCTCCCCCACGAACTGCGCGCCGCGCTGGCAGAGCACCTCGCCCGCTCCGTCGCGGAGGCAACCGCAATCCAGTGCAACGAGGCGAACCAATGAGCGCACTCACCCAGCAGTGCGACCGCCTTCCGCCCGCTACCAGAGCCTTCGTCGTGGCGGCCTTCCTCGAGACCTTCACCTGGGCCGGTCTGCTTGCGAGGATGTTCCTCAAGTACGTGACGGGCACGACCGACGTCGGTGTCAGGATCTCCGGCGCACCACACGGCGGCATGTTTTTCATGTACCTCGCCCTAGTGCTCATCACCGCCGTCACCTTGCGGTGGCCATGGTCCTGAAGATTAACGAGCTCGACACCATCACCAACGACGTCATCGAAACCGCCCAGAGCCCCCTCGTCATCAGCACCACCAGCTGAGGCGACCGCCACGAAGCAGCGACAAAGCACCGCCATTTACCGGCGAAAGTCACAATTTCCTGCCTGACGACATTCCAACCTACGGCCTGGATCTCTCGTAAACCTTTAGATTTATGAGACAAAGGATGCGTCGCGTCAGCGCACTAGATCGCTAAGGTTTACATGCCATGTCGACCCGTAGCTGAAACTGACTACGCCCTCTTCAACTTCAAGATCGATCTGTGGTGCGTTCGCCTGCAGTGCTTGGTACAGCCTTCTACTCCCCTCCAGAAGCTCCCAGGCGATGTGCGCTTCTCGCTGCCAGGGTTGGGGATCGCTAGCCTCAGGCGGCTGTAGCTGCTGAAAGCCTTTTGCAGCGGGAAACAGGGCAAGAGCCATGGCGACATCGGGGTCGAGGAATTCCGTTGCCGCTTCCAAGCCGTCCAAGGCTGCTTGAAGGCCCATGATGTGAACGGCAAGAAGTTGTCGCCGTTCATCGACTATCGCCGGAACCTTCTCGTAGATCGAGTAAACACATGCCTCAATGGTTTCTCGGTTCCATGCATCGAGGGTGCGCGTCTCTGCGTCAAGAAGATGGGCGGCACCTCGGTAATAGGCGAGCATATGCGCTCCACTCTGAACCAACAGTTGAAAGGCCAGCCTGTGCCTCGGGTAGGCAATGCGCCTACGACGCTGCGCCGGAATCTCAATGAGTATCCAGTTGAAGAGGACAGCACCAATTAGCGCGTATGCGAGGTTACGAACAACCTCGCCTATGGCGTGCCCGGGGAAGAAGAACTCTGGCCACTGTTGGCAAACTTCAATGGTAAAAGCAATGACGCCGAGCGCAATTATCGTCCATACAGGACGGAGTAAGGCTCGTTGAAGCCACAAAGCCTGCTTGCTCAAGATCGGAAGATCTGAGGGGCGAGGAATCACTGGTTTCCGTATCGTTCCTTGAGGGCAGGCCAGACGAGGCGTTCGAGGATTTTCTGCTCGCTAATGTCTTCAACTTCGCTCGCATAGCTCAAAAGCTTCTTCTCAGACGCTGACATACGGAAGTTGTAACCGGTTACTTTCGGCTCCTTGCGCTTCTTGGGCACCGTAGCGAGAGCAGGGAGCGGCGACGCATCTACAGGCTGGCGAGGCTGTTCCGCCATGTTGCCAAAGGCTTCGATTTCTTGTTCGGTAGGTTGGACCGTGCGGGAGCGGGGCTTTACCATCCCATAACCTCCTGGGTGAGCAGCTGGATTTCGGCCATGGCTTTCCGATCCTTCATTTCCACCACTCCCCTACCGTCGTCCATGCACTTCTGGAATGCGCCACGGTCGTAAACCACGGTGTTGGCAATCGGCAATTCGGGGTACTCGTCCAGATAGGCGCGGCTGTCTTTTACATCCGTGGCGAAGATGTGGGTGCTGGCGCGGTTGAGAAGACCGAGAACTCTAAGTTCCGGATTGAAATCGCGGGCTTGCTCGATGGTCTCAACTAAGGATTCTGTCACGTCGAGGTCTGTTTGGTTTGGCTGCATAGGGGCAAGGAGGACGTGCGCTGCTGTCATTGCGGTACGCATTTCCTTGCTGTCTTTTCCTGCGGCGTCAACCAATACGACGTCATAGCGCTTGTCCAGGTCTTTCAGCACGCTATGCAGATTGCCAGTCTGTTGCACGCACTGAATACGTGGGTGCCCGCTCTCTTCCCTGTCCTTGGCCCAGTTTGAAACTGTTCGCACGGTGGGATCCGCTTCCAGTATCAGAACGTCCTTGCCCTGCCGCTGCAGTTCGGTGGCGATGTTCACGGTGAGGGTCGATTTACCTACGCCGCCCTTCAGGTGGGCTACAAGAATAATCATGTCACCACACTAGTGTGGTACCGAACCAGTGTCAATACCACACTAGTTACACATCAGTTACACACTAGTATCGGCGTGGTATCACTGCGATACCACTTTAAGTTGATACTGGTGTGGTATCAGTGTGGTACCGAAGCGCGGGAGCCCGGTATTAGCAAAACCGAGTCATGACGCCGAATCAAACAAACGCGTCAAAGCTACCCGCTTGTCAGGATATCCTGACGTTTTGAACGCGTAGGGGAGTGGTATCGACAGTGGAAAGCACACCCCACGAGGGTTCGTTGGTCGCCACGGTGCCGGACGGCCGGAGCTCTTTAGATCTGCGGGATGGGATCGTCCTTGTCCTCGGTGTAACTGGCGGTTACCAGCGGCATCCAGATCTTCGGGACCACGAGATAGTTCCGGATGATGACATTACGGGCTGGCGCGCTCTTTGTTCCTGCGGCTGGGAAGGTCCGTTATGGCGGCGTGTCACCGACCGGGGGACAGCGAACCTTCTCCGGCGCAGGGCCTTCGTGCCGTTTTTAGGTGTTGCCAGTCCCTCCGTCGACGTGGAGGCAGCAATACGCTCAGAGTGGATGGCTCACGCCGGCCCCGCTGATGCAGTCGGAGAACTGAAAGCAGCCGCGGAAGCCTTAAAACACGCTCAGGAACGACTCAACCGCAAAGTACTTCAAGCCAGAGCGGCCGGCGTCTCCTGGGCAAAGATAGGAGCCTCGGCCGGAATCACGAGACAGGCTGCACATGAGCGCTGGGGACGCCAGTAGTCCCCGACGATCCCCAGGACAGTCTGACTTGGTATTTGGCGGTCGCGCGTTTTAGGCTGCGAGCCATAAGGCCGGCTCGTCGTCCGGGGGAAGCCAATATTCGTCGCGCTCGGCGTCGTACAGATCTGTTTCGTTCATTTGCTGATCCCGAAAGCGGTCTAGGTAGGCGTGCCAGGCGGCGCGTTCCCGTCGGTTGCGGCTGATGTGGGCCTGGTAGTCGTCCAGCACACCCAGTCGTGCAGCCAAGTTGGTCAGGTTCACCGTTGTGACTTTCCAGTGGCGGCCGTGGCGTTTGATCATGGCCAGGGCCTCCATTTCCGTCAGTGCTGTCGCGACCGCGTTGCGGCTGATGCCCGTAGTTCGCACGAGGTCTGCTGTGGTGGGGGAGTGCCGGCCGCGTTCGATTGCTTCGTAGATGAGCGCTGCGACATCACCGAGGGCCCGGAACACGGGCCTCACAGCGTGAGCTTGTCCTTTACGCCAGGTGAGTTCCCGGGCAAGTTGTTGGTAGTGCTCGGGTAGTTGGATGACATAGACGTCGGCAACCTTGTGTCGTGCGTCAGCGACTTTAGTCAGGATGCCGTCCGAGGCTTTTGCCAGGATGGGCAGGAGTCGGGCAATGGTGACGTGGTGTTTTCCCATGGCCACAGCGAGGGTGCGGCAACCGACGTCGAGAACGTCCGTTTGCATAGTCCGCATGTAACCGAGCAATCCGCGCATCAAAAGTCTTAGTCCGAGGCTTTCCCGGCCGCGTGTTTGAAGTCTGTGGTCAAGGACCGCAAAAACGATGTTTTCCAAATCGTTCACAAGCTGGTGGATTGCTGCGGGACTGGGTTTGAGTGCCCCCCCTGTGAGTTCTGTGAGGCTTGTGTTGTTAATAAGTGCAGTCTTTTTCCCTGCTTCTCCGAGGGTGCCTTGAGGCGCTGCGCGGTTGGCCGTAAAGGCGTGGGCTTTGGCCCACTCGGTGGGCAGGAGGCGTTCCTGCTTGCTGGCTGTGCCGTACAGGCCAGCCAAGCCGGCGAACCGGCCGGCTAGTTCGTTCTGGACCTGTTCAAGGGTCCAGCGGCAGGCTGCGAAGTGGTTCAGGACGGCCATGCGGGCCTCTGAGGGGCTCTTGTAGCGGGCCGTGTCATAGAGCCCTGTACGGGCCACCCTGCGTAGCGGGGAGTCGCTCCCTGCAGCTGTGGAACGGGGCCATGCAGCTGCAGAGCGCTGAGCGGCTATCATCTTGGTTTCACGAGCTTTTCGCGCACGGTTGCGGGCCAGCTCTGGTGCCAGTGCGGCTTTGAGGGAACGGATGGCGGCCATGGAGTTCCTGCGGCGCAGGACGTCGTAAGCCTGGGTCAGGGGAGTGATGAGGGTTTGGTGGCCGCCGGACTTGTGCACGGATCCTGGGACACGGATGCAGCCATCCGTGGGGTTCTGGTGCGGGCTCGGGTCAAGGCTCGTGGCCATCAGCGAGAAGGCTTCTACAAGTTCGCGAGCTTCGGCCGCGTCCATGCGTTCCCGTAGCGGGATGTAAAGGTGCCGGCCTCCGCTGGGGGAGAAGTCCTCGACGAAACTCACGCCGGCTTTCCTGAGCCCATTTGCCAGCTGCTCTGCATCGGTGTCTACGACGTGTTTCAGTGCCTTCGAGGTGTCCAGGTCCAAACAGAGAGTGGAGACTCGGCCATCGGGGCCGTGAAGCGTCACCGCCGCTGGGCGGTCAGGCAGTGTCAGTGTGATCTTGGGAGCCTGCACCGGACGAGGGTACTGAAACTTCTGACCGATCCAGCGGCCCGGCCTGTAAGAAGGCTCACCCGCGATCAGGGGAGCAAGGCTCCAAGCCTGTTCAGGTGTGGTCGGCGCGCCGACACTCGCGAATGCATGCGTTGACGCGGTAACCGGTTCCGGTACCATAGACAGCAGTTGCCTTTCGTTCTCGAAGGTACGACAAAGGGAGCTACCTCGTAGAGGGAGCTTGAAAAGTTCAGATCGTGGTCCCGCCAAGAACGAGATCTGAACGCATTACTTGTTGAAGGCCCGCCTAGTGCGGGCCTTCGTATTTTAAGACGCTTGCGGCAAAGGCAGCACTCCTTGGTTTCCTAGCATCCATGGAGGAAGACCACCGTCGGGTATGTCCTTCCGGACGTGGTCAATGATCGCTTCGAGAATGACTGCGCTGGAGACTCCTGCCCTATCGGCCAGGTTGTCGATCAGTTCCTTGCGCTCTTCTTCGATCGCCCACCCAAGACGTACAGGGTTGAGCCGTGTGCCTCGGGGTAGTCTGCGAGCTGCCATGAAACCCACTTAACTATGTATGTGTCTTTCGTTTGCGTAGCGACACGCCAAAAGCATCATGCTGTGCCCTTAAGTGCGACATGGCAACGTTAGCTTCCTCGCAGAAACTTTAGGTAGGTCTGGATTGCCTCTTCCCGCGCATCCACATTCAGCTTGTAGACGCGCCACCGGTCGGACTGCCCTTTTCCTTCTGCCTGTTCTGAGGTGACGCCGCCCTGCGTCTCGATTTCCTTGAGGTATCTCCAGACGGTCCGGTAGTCGACGTCGAGGTCGCGTCCGATCGCGCCCGAAGTGGCTCCCTCGGGGTGTAGAGCGAGGTATCTGAGGATCGATGTCCGGAGCGCGTTAACTCCGAGCATGTTCAAGGACTCCTCCATGAGGCCAGGAATCGCGAGTGGGACATATTTTGGCACCTCCCTATTGTCTACCAACTGTGCACTTATGATGATATGCCATATAATGCGATATGACATGGTCCATCGCGGATCACGTGAGACCCGTCACTAATACATGACTTGACATGCAAATGCTGGTCGGGTCCGGGACAATCGGCACGGCTGATCCACTCGATGGACATTTTGTCGGTGCCTCTTGGTACGGGTGGAGGTAGCTGTGTTTGTAAGGTGCAGGGCTCGTTTGAGCCTTGTTTGGGGATCTAGGAAGGTGGGACCTTTCCAATGACTGAAGTGAATTTCCCGGGTGCTCGACGCTCGGACATGTACGTAGAAACAGAAGAACGGCCGGAACCGGCTGCGGTGGCCACAGAAGCGTTGGAGGAACCGGCTGACCCGTTTGTTGAGCCTGACGAGGTTGAGGCAGCTCCGGCCCAAACGCCTAAGAAGGATGCCGCTCCTGTTGGTAAGGCAAAGACGGTAGAACCGGCCGCGAAGCCGGTCACGGATGATGAGGATGCTGAGCCGGTCGCTCCTGCCAAGGACGGATTCAACGGTTTCCTGAATCAGCTCTTCGGGGGTCTGTTCAAGCTTGCTCCTTCAGCCAAGGAACTGACTGAGCGGGAAATGACAGCCTCCCAGGGCCGCTTTGAGGATCTGATCCGCCAGTCCACGTGGACTCGCGCGGTCGGCGTGCTCGTGGCCAACAAGAAGGGCACAGCTGGTAAGACGCCGGCTTCGATCCTTCTTGGCGGGGTGCTGGCAGCGATCCGCGGCGGGTCCGTAGCGATCCTTGAAACTTCGGATGACAAGGGCCAGTTGGCATACCGCGCTGAGGGTGATCCTCAGCTTGGCATGGGAGAACTCGTTGCCAACATCTCGAACGTCCGCACCCAGTCGCAGCTGCGCGGCTACACCGTGACGCAGACAAGCTTCGCTTCGGTGATCGGGTCCACGCCCAAATGGCGGCCGCCGCTGACTCGGGAAAACGTGCTCGATGTCGCCTCCATCGTGGATGAGCACTTCACCATCCGAGTCATGGACACCGGCAACCAGTACAGCTCAGGCCCGTTTGGTGCTGCCGTGGAGGTCGCTGACGTGCTGGTGATCCCAACCATGCTGGCCCAGGACGCCGTCTCCGAGGCTCTGGAGCTGTTGGAGTTCCTGGAACACCAGGGCGCGGACGCTGCCCGACTTGCCCGGACAGCAATCGTGGTGATGATGTCCGACGGCCGCCCGGAGTTCAAGGCGTCCAAGCTGAAGAAGCAGTTCATGGACAAGGGCATCGCCGAGGACCACATCTACTCGGTCCCGTATGACTCCCACATCGCTGAGCGCGGAGCGCTCACGCTGGACAAGCTTGCCCCGGCCACCCGTCAGGCTTTGACCGCCATCGCAGCTGGCGTTGTCGCCCAAACCAACCAGAACGTCTTTGAAAAGGATCAGAACCGATGAGCGTCATTCTTTCGACCTTGGCAGAACTGTCAACGAGTGTTGACCCGTCCACCATCGTCCAGGCCGGCCCTGTACCGATGATCGACAACCCGTTCCCCGGCATCCCTGACTTCACGTCTCTGGGCGGCCGATTCACCGAGTGGTGGCAGCGTCTCTTCGCCGTGCTCTGGGGTCTTGCCATCGTCGTGGCCGGCGCCTACCTGGTTATCGGTTTGCTCGCCATGGCCAAGGCTGATGCGAACAACCCCCATGCGCACGCGGAGGGCAAGAAGAAGGCCGGAGGTGCCGGTATCGGTTTGGCCTGCTTGGCAGGGTTGGGCGTCATCATCGGTGCAATCCTCGCGGTGGCGGGCTAATGGTTCGCCGCAGCTCGACTGCCACTGCCCGGCGCGGATTCCCGCGCTGGGCATGGTTCGTTGTCGGGGCCGTTCTGGTCGTTGCCCTGGTCGGTGGCGTTGCCGCGTGGTACCAGGGCAACCCTCAAGCTGGTGGTCCTGCGCCCACTCCGTCCGCAACTAGCGACGTCGCGGCCATACCTAACGGGTGCCTTGCGGGTACGTCCAACGACGCTGCCGCTCTTTTGAAAGCTCAGAAGGAAGCACCCCATAGTGAGGCGGGTGCAGTAGGTTTTGCCGCTGCTGTCCTGCGTTGGATTGCCCAGTACCCCCGGCCCAGCGTCGGTGATGGTACTTCCGTTTCGGCAGCCATTCTTGCCAACGGTGCGACGGGTACAGTCGCCAACTTGGCTGAGAACTTGGCCGCAGCCAAGCCGTTGACAGGCGTAACCTCCGGTTCCCTGAACTTTGCTGACGGCCGGTATGTAGTCGAGGAAACCACTCCGGACATGGTGCGCGTCACCGTAGGAGGTGCTGAGGTTCGTAACGGCAAACCCACTGACCAGAAGATTGCTTCGACGGTCACGCTGGTTTGGGAAGACAGTGTTTGGAAGGTCCGCAGTGATGGAACCGAGCGGACTCTCGATGAGCTCTTTGCAAGTGGTTCCGCGTTTTCTGGGGGTTGCTGATCCATGTTCATGCTGATTCCGATGGAAGATAATCCGGGCGGTGGAGGGCTAGTAGGCGGTTTGATTGATGCTGCCGTTGGAGCCGCCAACGCGGCTAAGCCTGCCGCGGACGCTATTAGCGGCGCGGTGAATTTCGCTGCTGATCCACTGGGTGCCATTTTCACTGCCACCCGTGCGGGTGCTCAGGGCCTCGCAAAGGACCTGCTGCCGGCACTGTCCCATGCAACAGAGCCGGATCTCACCGCTGATTGGTTTATCAGGGCCTACGCGATCAGCTTTGCCTTGTCGATCATCGTGTGGGGCTTTCTACTGCTGTTCCAGTTCATCGCCGTTGCCCGGGGGACTCTGGCCGGTCAGGAATTCGCAGAAGTCTTGACAACGAAAAGTGGGCTGTTCTTCGGGGGCGCACTTTTCGGACCCCTCATCGGGGTCATGATCATCAAGGCTCTCGGTGCCCTGTCCGACAGTCTCATCTCCTGGGGGATCGTGTCCTCATCCGAACGGATGCTCGACACCATGGACTCAATGCTCAAAACCGATGCCGCTGCCATTCCCGGCGGTGTGATCGTGGGCATCCTGCTGATGGTCTGCATGATCATCGGCCTGTTCGTCGTCGTGATCATGCTGGCCGTGATGTTGGTGACCTTGTATTTCTCGGGCGTTCTCGCCCCCCTGGGCATGGTGTGGTTCACCTCTGCCCAGCACGGATCGTTCGGCCGCAAAATTCCCCTTCTGTGGTTCGGGATCCTTGCCTGCCATCCACTGCTGTTCTTCATGCTCGGCATTGCCTACAACATGATTGCAGCGTCCGCTTCCTGGATGAAGTGGAGCGACGGGCTGGGGACACTGATGAACATCATCGCGTCCTTTATCGCCCTGATGATCGCCGGTTTGGCTCCCATGATGTTGCTGAAATTCGCCCCGGTCATCCCTTCAGGTGCAGCTGGTCAGAACGGTCCTTCGCTTACTCCTCCCCAGAAGGAATACGGGCCTCAGAGCATGCAGGACGTAAAGAACATGAACCGCGGCGACTCGGCGGGAAGTGATTCCTCCGACGGCGGTTCGTCCTCCTCTAACCAAGGTTCGGCATCCCAGAATCAGGCAGCAAGCCCGGACGAAAGGTCTCTTGTCCGTAAGCTCCGCGAGCTGAACGGTGGTTCCCAGGCCGACGCGGGATCAACCCCGGGCGGCACCGCCGGCACTCCTGCAGCTGAGCCGGCCGGTTCTTCGCCAACACTTGGTGGAGGTGCTTCCACGCCCGGTGCTGGCATTCCCAAGCCGGGTGTTGGTGCAGGCGCCGGGGCTGGGGCTGGTGGCGCGGCAGCTGGAGGCGCTGAGGGCATGGCAGCGGCTGGCGCTGCTGAATCATCGACTGGTGTTGGTGCAGCGATTGGCGTTCCTACGCTGCTTGCTGCCGGTGCCATGGCGGCCGCTGAGAAGGCCAAGGAAGCCGGTGAGGCCGCAACGCGTCTTGGTGCAGCTGGTGGAGAGTACGCGGCCGGTGGAATGGAAGACGAAACCGAACGGTACGGGGGATAGACGATGGCTACACGATTCATTGGTGGGGAATCGGGGCACCGGAGTTTCTTTGGTGGCATCAAGTCCAAGACGCAGCTGGTTGGTTTGGCGCTGTGCGTGGTGGGCGGCTTCTTCGGAATGATGTTCACCGGGTGGCCGGGCTTGGTAGCTGGAGTGCTGGCCGCTGTGGTCGTGTACTTGGCCACGGCATCGACGCACCGCGGCTCCTACTGGGAGCGGCGCAAGCGCCGGGTTCGTTGGAAGGAACGGCAGAAGGCTGGCACTGACCGGTTTATCCCGTACAGCGCAGCTGCTTGGGAAGAGGCCAGTGCTTTGGCGGACATGGCGACGAGCAAGGACGAAAAGGCCAGGGTCATGGCCGCTGTCCGGTCTCGTCCGGACGGGGCCGATGGCATGGGATGGCTTGTTGCCCTTACTGGCAAGCCCGGCGTTGCCTGGCACGCGCCGATTGGTGAAGAGCCGTATTTGTCGGTGGCGTTTGAAGTGTCCGGGCAGTTGCGCGGGGCTGAGTCCCAGCGCAAGCAGGATCAGGCCCAGGCGGGCTTTGGTTCGATGCTGGCGGGGTTTGCTCCGGCGTCGAAGCTTGTCAGCGGTGTTCAGGGCCTTACTCGTGTCCTTCCTCCGGATCTTGCGCTGAATGAAGTGTGGGTTCAGGATCACCTGTCCGCAGACGCTCACCCTAAAGCAGTTGGTTCTTACCAGGAGGTCCTTGAAAGGACTGGCCGGGGCACGTTCGTGCAGCGGCACTTGGTCGTCGGCCGTTGGCCGTTGACTCCGGATTTCTATGCCACGGCCGCCCGGTATGGCGAGGGGCGGGAAGGTTGGCGTCGGTTGATGGACGCTGAAATCTCTTCCCTTGCCCGGGCGCTGCGGGCGGCGAAGCTGGGAACGGTACGGCCGTTGACCGCCCGTGCGGTGGTGGCCATGATGTTGCATCAGCAAAATCCGTCGCGGCCGCCGTTGATGGTTTCAGGCGTCAAGGCCGATCAGATGGGCCTCCCGTCCCAGGACCAGTGGAACTCCACCTGGGTCCAAGGAACGAACCCGATTACCGGTGAAGAGGTCGTGTGGGGTCACCGGACGGCCATGATCACCGCAGAGAACATGGAGACCGGGGAACGGACCCCGTACTGGCTGCTGTCGTTGTTGCACAACGCCGGTTCGGGGGCACGGACGTTGAGCTTCCAGCTGGAAACAGTTCCGGCTGAGCAGGCACGTCAGCTGGCCTCAAAAGATGTCGTGAGGGACATGGCCGCGGTGATCGCGAAGCAGAAGAAGGGCCAACTGGTGGATCCGGCAACCGACGTGAACTTGAAGTCGGCAAGGGCCCGGGGTGCGGACTTGATGCCGGGAACCGGTCAGCACGGCGTGAACTGGGTTGGTTTCATCACCATTTCCGCCCAGACGCAGGCCGGCCTGACTGAGGCCGCCCGTCGCTTGGAGGAAACGGCTGGACAGTCGGCCGGGATCCAGAAACTTGAGTGGCTGGACACGTACCAGTCCGCGGCAGCCGGAACCACGTGGCCCATTTACAGGGGTACGCGTCCGGCGGTACCAACGCTTGGAGCCAAGATGATGAACCAGCTTGCAGGACGTGGCGAGAAGGAAGAGAAGGTGGCCTGATGGGCGCGGTTGAAGAACTTAGCAGGGAAGCCATTACCGAACCTCGCGAGCTGGGGTTTCCGCTGATTCCCGAGGCGGAACAGAAAGTCGTCATCGATGATCCTGGAGCCAAAGGTTCCTGGATCCAGAGGGTGCCGATTGTGGGCGGCATCGTCAGGATGTTTTCCGCCCCTGTCATCGAAGAAGTTCGGCTTCTGGAATCGGGGGAGTGGCCTCCGTACACGGAGCAGGGCACCCGGTTGAGGGTGAACGAACGTAAGGCCAAGAGCGGGTTCTATGCTCCTGCCTTCCAGGGCGCTCCGACGACGACGCGACAAGCGGAGATCCTGAACACGGCTCTGATTGCAGCGCCTACGGGTGTTGAAGGCGTTGCGGCTGGCCGGGACGTGCTCTCGCAGACGGCCATCAGCAAGGACCCGTTCACCGATTACAACGCCGTTCCGCGCCGGGTCACCTCGACGAACGTCCTGGTCGTCGGGGATGTGGGAGCTGGTAAGTCCGCGTACACCAAGACGGTGTACGTGATCCGCCCGTTGATCCTGCGGAACCGCCGCGCAGTGGTTTTCGATAAGAAGAATGAGAAGGGCGAGGGTGAATACTCACCCATCGTGCGGGAGTTCAAGGGTGACCACATCAGGTTCCGCATGGACGGCACGGGCGTCATTTTCAACATCATGGACCCTGCCATTTCGGGAGTGAACGATGACGGGTTGAACAACCAGCTCGTTTACCTGAACACCATTCCTGCCCTGATCCGCGAAGGTAACGGCCCGGACGAATGGGAGCGGAAGGCACTGCGTCTGGCCTACCGGACCATGATGCGAAACTTCGAGGCAAGCAGGACCCCCACCACGGCGGATCTGCACGATCTTCTCGGCGTCATCAACCCGGCAGATGCCACCCTGGCCGGCATGAGCACAGCAACGCTGGAACGGCTCCATGAAGCAGGAATCTCGATGCGGTTCTGCTTCAACGAACTGCTCGAAACCTACGGGTCGATCTTTGATGGCGAAACCTCCGAGGACGTGCGCCTGAACAAGACCCTGACCTCGTTCGACATTTCCCAGCTGCCTGACACCGGCCCGGCCATTCCCATGGTGATGGGTTTGGCTAACCTGTGGCTGTTGGGCACGGTCCGCCGCCCTGAATACCGGGGCATCCGAACGAACGTGATCAACGAAGAGGCCGGACACATCCTGGGCGGTCCGCTGGCCGTACAGCAGCGCTCGAACATCAAGCTCTCCCGTGGCCTTGGCCTGTCGAACATTTACAACATCCACAAGGGCGCTACCGACGTGCCTCCGGGATCCCCGGGCATGGCCGTGATTGAAGAGGCTCAGACAGTGCACATCTTCCGGCAGGACAAGCCCGAGGCTGCCCAGTGGTGCGTCAGGACATTCGGTCTGAACCCGGACTCCGCGAACGACATCATGGTCCTGCGCAACGGCCACCACCTGCTCAAGTCCGGCGCGGACGCACCCGAAGTGGAGATTGAGCACGTCCGTTCCGCTTGGGAAGTGGAAATGACCGACACCGACTCGGCACTACGCGAAACCGACTCCGCTTACGCGGACGTGGCCTAAAGGGGAAGACCATGACCGAGAACATCACCGTGGAAAAGCACAGCCCGTCCGGCTCGACAGTCAAGAAGACCGAGCGTGAAATGATTGTCCTGGCCATCCTCTCCGCCGGCCTGTGGCACGTTGCCCTGGTCTGGACGACGGGTCTTGCCTTCTCCAATTGGATGGAGACCTGGAAGGCACTCATCGGCTCGCTCATCGGGCTGATCGCACCCGAGAGGGCCACGTCTCCGGTTGCCGTGAACGG
Organism: Paenarthrobacter sp. R1; assembly: GCF_030264015.1. Lineage (NCBI taxonomy): Bacteria > Bacillati > Actinomycetota > Actinomycetes > Micrococcales > Micrococcaceae > Paenarthrobacter > Paenarthrobacter sp. R1. The sequence continues at coordinate 44,364 of NZ_CP127116.1, forward strand.
CAACCCGCCCGATCAGTGGGGCTGGCCCGTCACCGTTTGGATCATCCTTGTAGTGCTGCTCATCGCGGCCTACATCGGGGCTCTGTTTGGACTCAAAGCCCTCCGTGCCCGCCTCAAGAAGGCCAAGACAGGTGAAAAGGGCTTGAGCACCGCCAAGGGGCTCAAGAGCCGCATCGAGGGCGCTGAGAAGTCCTCCCTGGCTCCTGCGGTGTATGTTCTCGACGGTATGGAGATCGCCATCCGTACCGAAGACACCGCCTGCACTGTGGCCCCGCCGAAGTGGGGAAAGACCACGTACATGGTTGCCGGTATGGTCGCTGACGCTGCCGGTGCTGTGATCACTACCAGCACCCGTCCTGACGTGCTGCGCCTGACGGTGGGTGTGCGGAAGGACCTGGGCACGGTTTACGTCGCTGACTTCGACGGCCTGAGCCAGTACCCGCACAAGCTCCGCTGGCACATGGTGGGTGGCTGCGAGGATCCGCAAGTAGCCTCTGAACGTGCTTCGGCCATGGTGAATGCCATGCCCAGGACCGGTGCGCCGTCCTCAGCTGACCGGTACTTTGATTCCGGTTGCGTGATGATTCTGGAAGCGCTTCTGCACGCTGCCGCGCTGAAAGAAGGCGGTTCCATGCGTGACGTGATTCGTTGGTCGCAGAACTTCGCCGAGCACGAGCCGGCCAACATCCTCCGCACCAAGTCACCGTCAGTGAAGACTTGGGCAGGGAACCTTGATGAGTGGTGCCGTCAGAACAACCCGGACACCATCGGTAACACCAAGACCACTTTGGGCAAGATCACCGGCCCGATGAAGAACGAGAACGTTCTTTCCATGCTGTGCGCCACAGATGATGATCCCGGCATCGACCTGAACACCTTCACCGACGCACCAAACAGCCTGTACTGCCTTACCCGCGTCTCGATGAACGCCTCCACCGCCCCGATCGTTACGGCGCTGGTTGAGTCCCTCGTTCAGGCAGCGATCCGCAAGTCCGGTGCCATGGCGTCTGGAAAACTGAACGTTCCGCTGTCCGTGATCCTGGATGAGGCAGCGAACACCTGTGCGCTGCCGTCGCTGCCGTCGTTGATGTCCGAAGGTGGCGGCAACGGTATCCACACTTCCGTGTTCGTCCAGACCTATTCGCAGCTGGTGAACCGTTGGGGCGAGGAAGGCGCGGAAACGATCTTCGATTCGGCGGCCGCCAAGACCATCTTCGGTGGTATCTCCGATGTGAAGTTCCTGACCAAGATTTCCGATCTGATCGGGAAGCACTGGGTGGAACACACCTCCACGTCCTCATCGACCGGCAAGGATGGGGTGCCATCGGTCAGCACCTCCAAGACCAAGCAGCTCGATACTAAGATGCGCGTCGATGAGATCCGCAAGCTTTCCCAGGGCAAGGTCTTGCTGATGTACCGCGAGATTGAAGCCGTGGTCAACGTTGTTCCTTGGTGGGAACGGCCCGACAGCGCGAAGTTCAAGGCATCCCGTGTGTGGTGCCTGGAGCAGGAAGGCATCACCGCTGAGAGCGCAGCAAAGGCCGCAGCGGCCGAGACGGCCGCCGAAGCGAATCTGGCGGCTGCCTCATGAGCGGAGAACCGTTCCCCGAGGACGAAGGTATGCCGGACGAAGAGTGGATACCGCCCCAGGACGCGGCCCCGGCTCCGGCTCCGGCGGGGGTGGACACCAACACTGGCGAATTGACAGAGGATGCACCCGGTTTGGAGGTCCTTCCCGACCTCCTGGACCGGATGGACAGCGTTGAAGAGCTGGCCGCGAACCTGTTTGAAGAACTGACAAGCTACCCAGCTGGCGGTCCGTGGTTCTGGGAAGAGCTGAACTCTGAACAACGCAAGGAACTGTGGGCCGAGCTGGACGGCTTTGTGGTTTGGCTGCAGAACCGGATTCTGCGTCACTGGTCAAACTCGGCGGGCTGGGTCCCTGCGTGCTGGTACCGCCACCCTGACGCGGTGGAAATGTTGACCGCGTTGATGGTGGCCCACAAAGCTGCCTACCGGGCCAAGTCAAAGAAACCGAGTTTTGAACTCACCGAATGGTTCAGCCGCGCACTGTGGCCAACGATGGAAACCTTCGAGAAGCGCTTGACCTTCAAGAACTGCATGGAAAACCAGGGACATTACGATGCCACCGGTGCCGGGCTTGAACTCACTGCTGCAAGCGATGATTTCACGGCGTTCGTGGAGGAGGAGACAGCTGTCTCCGAGAGCGAGCAGACGGAACCGGCTGATGCGTAAAGTCCTCTTCGTTCTCGCACTTCCGATCCTGCTTGTCATAGGCCTGGTCGGTGTTGCCCTGATTTCCGTCGGCGGCAACGCCTCCCCGGCGCAGGCCGCCGCCTGCGTCAACGTCAACGGTAAAACCTTCAACGAGAAGGAAGTGCCCAACGGTTGGGGACCGCTCGTTTCCAAGGCCGCCGGCGTTGCCGGTGTGCCTGCGTCCGTCCTCGCCGCGCAGCTGGAAGCCGAAAGCAACTGGAACCCTAACGTGACCTCTCAGGTAGGGGCTTCGGGCTTGGCTCAGTTCATGCCGGCGACGTGGGCCAGCTACGGCGAAGGCGGGGACGTCCGGAACCCGGAGCATGCAATCGCCGCGCAGGGCCGGTACATGGCAGCGCTGGTCAAGCAGCTGCTTCCGTTGGCCAAGAGCAGCAACGCGGACATCATCAAGCTTGCCTTGGCCGGTTACAACGCCGGCCCCGGCGCGGTCGAGACCCACAAGGGAATCCCGCCGTTCGCGGAGACCCGCGCTTACGTGGACAAGATCATGGACACCGCCCAAACGAAGTACGGCGAGTCCTGCCCCGCTAGCGGCGTTGAAATCGGTGCGCTGACCGGCAAGTGGTCCCACCCGCTGCCGGGATCGACGTTTACCTCCGGGTATGGTGCCCGCCCGACGCCTCCTGGGACGCTGAACATCGGCGGGAACTTCCACTACGGCATCGACTTCTCCACTCCGGGAGCTGGCGGAACTGTGCTGGCCGTGATGGACATGAAAATTGTCGTCGCCCACGAGATGCAGTCCAGCAGCGGAACCTGGGTCGCCGGGGTCAGCCTTGATGGGAAGCTGACGGCAACCTACTCGCACATGGAAGCCGGATCTTTGCGGGTGAAGGAAGGCGACACGGTATCCGCTGGCACACCTCTGGGCACTGAGGGTGCCACCGGCAACGTGTCCGGACGCCACCTGCATTTCGAAATGTACTCCGGCGCACCCGTGGATCCCCGTCTTGGTGCGGTGGATCCCAAGCTGGGCGAAGTGAAACCTATTGATCCGACACCCATCCTGAAAGGCAAGGGCGTTCTATGAGGCTCCCCAAGACACTGGCCGTCATCGTTCTGGCAATGGCACTGCCGCTGGCCGGGTGTGGTCAGGGCAGCAACCAAGAGCCAGCGCCGTCACCGACTGCAACGGCAACACCGAAACCCGCCGCCATGGACGTCACGGTGAAGCAGCTGCTCGACGTCGACCGGGCGCACCCGGACAAAGTAGCTGCCGCATTCGCAGAGCTCATCACGCGCTGGGATGTTGCGAAAGACAGGACCGAAACGGCCGCCGCGGTACGTGCACACCCGTTGATGATCCCGGATCTGGCCAAGCGGACCGTGGAGCCTCAGCGGAACGCCTCACAGGCGTTGTGGCTGGAGCTGGCACCACTGGGAGCGTTCTCCGAACCTACGATCGGCCCCGGCGTACCGGTGGACGCCGAGGAAGGCACAGACACCGAAGACGTGGCTTACCGGAACTTCACCGCCACCTGGACATGGCAGGACGCCGACGGGAAGCACCTCAAAGCGGACGAACGGAAACGGAACATCTTCCTGGTCCTTACGCGCAGCAACGGTGCGTGGTCGGTGGCCGACTACGTCACTGAAGACCTCACCGCCTAACCCATAGTCCCGGAGGGCCGGCACCATCCCACCTTCTGCCGGCTCTTCGTCCCTCTCCTGTCACAGGGAGGGGTAGAGACCATCGTCCCGGTTATCGCTGATAGCCGGGACGATGGTCTCTTCTTAAGAGGCATTCGACAGAGGCAGGCAGCCCCGTCCTGCGAAGCTCAGCTGGATACAATCAGCCCTATGGTTGTAGAGAAGCGCGAACAGGTTTTCATCAGCTCCACATTCAAGGACTTAGTCGAGGAACGCCGCGCTGTGCTTCAAACACTTCTTGAGGCTGACTGCATTCCTGCCGGAATGGAGTTATTCCCAGCCTCCGATGATGAGAAATTTGACCTCATCAAGCGGGTTATCGACCTCTGCGACTACTACGTGGTCATCGTCGGCGGACGTTACGGAAGCGTTGATGCCCAAGAGCAGCTTTCGTATACCGAGATGGAATTCGATTACGCCGTGAAAACAAAGAAACCAGTACTCGGGTTTCTTCACGGCGACCCTGGAAAGATTCCAGGTGAGAAACTCGACCTGAATGCCGGCCATAGGAAGAAGCTGGACGCGTTCAGGGCCAAAATCGAACAGAAAATGGTGAAGTATTGGCACCAGCCACGCGATCTTCCCGGCCAAGTTGCCCTGGCGATCATGCAGATCCGCAAGACACATCCGGCCGAAGGGTGGATTCGGGCTGGTCAGGCAATGACCCCGGAAGTTAAGGCCGAACTTGCAGAACTGCGAGCAAGAGTCCGTGAGCTCACTTCCGAACTGGAAGCTGACAAGAAGCACCAAGGCAACGTTATTGATCCTTCCGAACTAGTCCAAGGGGAAGAACAAGCAGAAATAACTTGCCACTTGGACCTCCACTGGCAGGACACCATCGACAGCGGCAAGGCCTACACGTCCAACATGACAACGGCTGCTTGGACAGTTTTCCCCACGTGGAACGAAGTATTTACGCACTTAGGACCCGAGCTGATGGACGAGGCAACGGAGGACCTGATGAAAGAGAGCCTGTCTACGCTTTGCCTTAAGCTCGCGCGTGAAGAGCTCCTCAAAACTGAGGACAAAGATTCTGAGGGCGCAGAAGAACCCGAAGAAAGTGACGATGATGACCGCGCCGTAGGACGTATTTACGAAGCAGAAATAACCCTCGATAGCTTCAACGACGTCAAGGTGCATCTGAATGCGCTGCGCCTCATTGAAAAGGGCAGCAAGCGCCGGCTAGGGAGTGACACCAGCACATATTGGAAACTCACCGACCGTGGCCACGACCAGCTACTCATGCTTCGTGCCAAGCGCCGCTCAACGCTGACGGAAATCGAAACATCGGCGGGGACCGAAGAACTGGAACAGGTCCCTGTTTGAGGTCTCTTGCCCTCGTTGGGCGCGTTTCGGCACTAACGGCATGAATCTATCTTCTTCTCGCCATTCATGTTCCCGTCACAGGGAGGGATAGAGTCCATCGTCCCGGTTACCGCTGATAGCCGGGGCGGTGGTCTCTTTGCTGTTTCGGGGCCGCTGGATCGATGCCGCGGCTCTCTGCCTCGGCCGCACGTTGCTGGCGCAGCTGCTCCAACGCTGCTTTGACCTTCTGAGAGCCTTCGGGTTTCATAATGGTCTGCGCCGCCTGGTCGATGGCCTCTTCCGTGCGCGGTTTCGCTGGCGCGCCGGGTTGGCGTGACTGTCTTAGGTAGGCGTTCGCGGCCGCGACAAGACGCCGGGGTTCGTTGGTGGCCACGGCCAACGTCACCTCCTGCTCAACGTTCTTCCCAGCGGCTCCGGCGATGCGCCGTATCCGTGCCAGAGCTTCGCTTTCGGAGCCGTCAAACACTACACTGGTGGTAGAAGCAACAGCGGGCCCTCTGCCCCGGCTAAGGCCGGATTCATGGGAGACAGTCTGCTGGACCCCCGGACTTGGCTGCGGCAGATGGGGGTTGCTTCGTTTAACGGACACATCGGCTCCGTCCACGTGCAGCACCGTGGAGATACCCTGCAAGGGTTCGAACCATTGCTTGTCTCCGACGGCCAGGTTCCGTCTGAAAGCCCACACACTCAGGTCAGCGGCCCACAGCAATGGTTCCCTGCCTGGGGATGTGTGGTGGACATTGACGTTACGATCGATACTTCCCGCGGACCGCAGCTGCTTGATCACGTGCGCGTCATCAGCGTCCCCGCGAGGGTGGACCCTCGCGTTTCGTGACTCAACCACCAAGAGCCTTACGGCGTTCGGGCCTGAACCGCGGGTGAGTTCCTTGGTCAAAGCACCCAGGCATTCATGTCGCGCGGTTTTCATGGTCGGATCGTCTTTGCGGATCTGCGTCTGCACCGTGACGATGTTGTACTCCGCGGCGTCGGCAATGTAGTCGATCATCTCTTTAATGACGCGCTTGCCTGCCTCGCTGCGGTAGGCCTCTGTGGTGTGCCAGTAGGTGCTTCCAGGGATGTCCATCAGGACGTCCCGGACAAGGGCTCCCTGGTCGCGGCCGACGATGACGGCCGACATTGAATAGAAGGGCCGTTCATCGGAGTGCAGCGGTTCCCGGTAGGACTCATCGATGTACGCCACAGGCCCCGTCGTGGTCCGATACAACTCTGCCAAGGCTTTGTCCGTGAGGCCAAAGCCATGCATTCCCCCCATGCCCCTGCCTTCTTCGTCGGAAGCCTACAGCCTACCGGGCGGCCCGGCCCCAGCCTTGGCGGTCCCTCGCCGGAAACCTCTAACCAACTCAAATGTGTCGCGCTGAACAGCGGAAGCAGCTCTCAAATGTGCCACAGGCTGTGGCACATTTACGGCACTTGGGGATGCCGGTGGAACGACGAGCACACGGTGGGGGAGAGTCCGGTGCCGAACCACCGAGAGAACCAGCCGCAGGTGGTCTACACGAGCAGGGGGCTTTAGCGTTCGAGTCGCCTCAGGCCGATAAGCACCCATATGTCGCGTTTTCCTCTGCGTATCTCATCAGATGAATCAATCCTGGGATATTTGGCTTGGCGCCAGGGGCAGGTCATTTTCCCTGTTTTTTAGCGCCAAGTCAGGGCCATCGGTGTCGATGGCGGCCTTTCCACGTGCTTGCTTGGATGTAGGGCCGGCACTCGTGGCCAGCTCTTAAAGAGCCTCTGACCTGCATGTTTGTATTAATGATGCATTTGATGAATCATTGATTCAAAATTTGAAAGCGATGTTGGAGGCAAAATGAGTGTTGATGGATCGGGCCGTGTTTATCTCGTGGGCTCTTTGCCTTTGCTTCATCCCGAGCAGCAGACGTTCGAGGAGATGCTGAGCGGCTGGCGCAATCAGCAACTGTCACGGAATCTTCAGTTCGGCACGATTGATCAGCGCATTCGGTATGTTCAGCGCTTCATGGAGCACCTCAACGAGTTCCCTTGGCATTGGACTCCGGCCCATGTTGAGGAGTACTTCGGAGACCTGCGCTCGATTCGGAAATTGAGCCACTCAACGCTGCGTGGCCACCAGTCTGCCCTCAGGCAATTCAACTCTTACGTCGCCAACCCCGACTACGGTTGGGACGTTGTTTGCGAGCAAAGGTTTGGGAGCCATCCTGCCCAGGTCTTCTATGAGTGGAACACTGCAACACATGCTCAGGAGTTCGAAGGCCGGCCCAGCAAACGCCCCTTCACCAAGGAAGAGCTGCAAAGACTTTTCGACTACGCGGACGACCAAGTCGAGGCCATTCAAGCCTCCGGTAAGAAGGGCTGGAAAGCTGCCTACCGCGACTCCGTAATGCTCAAGATCGCTTACTCCTATGGGCTGAGGTTCAATGAGCTGCGGCATCTGCAAACCGTGGATTTCGCCATCAACCCGCATATGCGACGATTCGGGAAGGTAGGTATCTGCAAGGTCCGGTTCGGTAAGTCCCGGAAAGGATCGCCGCCGAAGTCCCGCAGTGTGCTGACGGTCTTCGAATGGACGCCGGGCATCCTTGAGGATTGGCTTGCCAACGGCCGCGGAACGCTCCACACTCTGGACCTTTTTCCCAGCGAACGTGGCGGCTTGATTGTCGAATCAACCCTGCTAAGGCGGCTCCGTCGTTATCTGGAAGAATTGGACATGCCTTCGGACGGACTGGACCTGCATTCCCTGCGACGTTCGTACGCCACCCATCTGGCGGAGGATGGATGGCATTCTAGGTTCGTGCAGGATCAAATGGGGCACGAGTATGCGTCCACCACAGGTATCTATCAGTTCGTCAGCGATGACTTTCGAGTTCGGACATTGCAGTCGGCCCTGAACCGCACCGTTGAAGAGGCTCTGGAGACTGGTCGATGAAACGCCAGGTTGAGTACACGTGGCGGCTCGCCGAGTTGATGGCGGCCCGAGGCCTGCATAACACGACAGATCTGATCCCTTTGCTGGCAGAACGCGGAATTGATCTGTCCCGGCCGCAGGTTTACCGCATGGTCAATCAACGACCCGAACGGGTCTCGTTACAGGTTATCGCCGCGATCTGCGACATTTTCTCCTGCGGACCCGAGGACCTGATCACCGTGACCGCAGCAGATGTCCGTGCCCGCAAGACCGGCGCCGTCAATTCGCCGAAGGTTGTGGACCTCAACCGAACCGTTCGCCCTCGCCGGGCGCGCATCATCAACAATGACAAGTGACAATCCAGACGGACTCACCCCGCGCAACATCGTCCGCGGGCGACCACGCACAGAGGGGTCCGTCACCTGTGCCCGATGCGGGCGGGCGTCCGTCGAACGCGGGCGAATTGGCCCGAGGGCCGAATCTGCGGACCCTGTTTCACAACAGCGACACGAACTAGTGGCATCTGCCCCGAGTGTGGTCATCAAAGACTGCTGCCCGGGCCGCCCGCCCCGAGTAGAGGGGCGCCGCGATGCGCCCCGTGCGCTGGAATCCTTCAGGATTTCCGGTGTTGCCGTTGCGGTCACGAGGGCGAGTTCTACCGCAAAGGCATCTGCGCGCGTTGCGCCCTCCGGGAGGATCTCAATGCCCTGGTGATCAGCAGTCAAAATGGTTCTGCAGCCGGACCCCGACTCGTTGGAATTCTTTGCTTGGCGGCCCGTCCGGAAAGCATCATGACGTGGAAACGCTCAGCCAAGGTCATGGCATTGTTGGAGTCTGTCTTCAGTGGTCAGACCCCTCTGACACACGAAGGTCTCGACAGCCATCAGGGCACAGCGGGCCGGGAGGCCAACCACTTACGGGCCATACTCATGCACCACGGTCTTCTGCCGCACCGAGACCTCTACCTGGTTCGTTTCGAGCTCTGGATCCAGAACCAGATCCTCCTACTACCATCAGAAGTCGCGAGACCGGTTGAACAATTCGCCAAATGGCACCATCTCCGACGCATCCGCCCCTTGGAATCGCCGGAACGCAACCTCCAACGTCAAGTGCACTCAGCCAAACAAGAGGTCACCGAGACGATCAAATTCCTCAAATGGCTCTGGCAGACCCACGAACGCACCGCGGCCAGCTGCACACAACAGGACGTAGACACCTGGCAAGCGTCAGGACCCACAACGAGGAAAGCCATCCGGACATTCTTCACATTCGCCAAGAAAACCGGCGCAAACACACAGATCCGCGTTGGCCGCTACGACACCAGCCACCGGCCCTTCATAACACCCCAACAACGCCTCAACTGGTTACGCGAATTACTTGAAGACAACCGTGATTCCCTGCCCTACAGAATCGCCGGAATACTGTTACTTCTCTATGCCCAGCCCCTCACGAGAGTGGCTGCGCTCCGGATAAGCGCCGTCACCGTCAACGACATCACAGGCGCGGTCCGGATAACGTTAGGTAAGCACCCGCTGCCGGTCCCACAGCCATTCGCTGAACTCCTCAAACAACACATACGAAAGCGTCCCAACCTAGGAACAGGCACAGGCGCTCAAAGCCCCTGGCTCTTCCCTGGAGGCCGGGCAGGCCAACACCTAAGCCCCAACACACTCGCCGAGCGTCTTCTCGACCTCGGTCTGGATCTGCGTGGAGCTCGAAACACCGCCTTGGACCAACACGTCATCGCGACACCAGCGCCCTTGATCGCCGACGCACTCGGTTACAGCTACGAAGTCGCCCATCGGCATGCCGAAGCTGCTGGTGACACGTGGTCCCGCTACATCGCCAATCGCGCTTGACCTAGGGCCCGATCGGCCACGCCCACAGGATCGACATATCCACCCCATGATTCCCTGAGCGCGTTGAATGCATGGCACCTGAATCCCGCATGCCACTCAGCCCTTTCCATGGCGTCCAGCGTGGGAATACGCCCACATAAGATACGCAGGGGTGCCAGTAGCCTATTGGCCTAACTGAAGGTGGAGCAGCAGAGTCAGGAAGGTACGGCATGCCGCAGGTATTGATACACCGTTTCCCGGCTGATCCCGTAGTCCTTCGCGAGGATTGATTTAGGTGTTCCGCTAGCCGCCCTTCTTGCCAATTCGTTGGCTTGGTCTTGGGTAAGTGCCTTTCTGCGGCCACGGTAGGCTCCGCGTTGTTTGGCGAGGGCAATGCCTTCCCTTTGGCGTTCCCTGATGAGTGAGCGTTCGAACTCAGCGAAGGCCCCCATGACGGAGAGCATGAGGTTGGCCATGGGGGAGTCCTCACCGGTGAAGAGCAAGTGCTCCTTGACGAACTCTACCTGCACGCCCTTGCCCGTGAGAGCTTTGACGACGAAGCGGAGGTCATCCAGATTCCGTGCCAGCCGGTCCATACTATGCACAACGACGGTGTCTCCCTCGCGGGCGAATCGCAGCAACTCGGCCAGTTCTGGGCGGTTGGTGTCCCTGCCCGAAGCCTTATCGGTGAAGGTTCTGTCGAGGGCTTGCCCATCAAGCTGGCGTTGCTCGTTTTGATCCAAGCTGCTGACTCTCACGTACCCGATCCGCTGACCAGCCATGGTACACACTCCCAAATCAGTGTCAGGTTTGAATCTAGGTGCCGCGCAACATGCTGTCAAGAAGGTTAGGAATGATCCTATTCTGACACTCTGGGCCGTCAGCCTGACGTCAGGTTGGGGTGTGCCCTTCACTGACGAGAAGCCCTCGGAGTTACACCATCCGAATGCGCCGCGGGCGGTTGAAGCTTGAGTGCGCAGATCTAGTTCCCCCCAACACGATCGCCGTCAGATCCAGGTACGGCGGATGTACGTTCCTGGTTGTTGTTCTACGACGCGCCGGCTGTGGGCTCCGTCCTGCATCAGCCACAGTAGAGATCCGTCGGCCATGACAGCTTCGACGCGGCCGCGGTCGGTTACGCTGCCGCGAGTGTGAACTTCGACGTCTTGGCCGGTCAGCACAGTCCAGTCGTCAATAGGCTGCCACGATGCGAAAGAGTGGATGTTTGTTTGGTCTTGATTCGGCGTCATGCTTGTTGGCATCTCGTCCTCGAGCTTCATAGCAGCAGGATGCTGAGCAAATTTGTGACGGGTAGCAAAGCGTTCGGATGATGTTTGTATTTTGAGCGCTTAGCCGAACAGGACGGCTGCTTCGTCGTAGCGGTTTTGTGGGACGGTCTTGAGCTGGCCCAGGGCCTCCTCGAAGGCGACATGTTGGATGTCTGTTCCCTTCAGGGCGACCATGGTGCCCCAGTAGCCTTCGACCACGGAGTCGATGGCGGCCATGCCCAGCCGGGTGGCAAGGACCCGGTCGAAGGCTGAGGGGACGCCGCCGCGCTGGATGTGGCCAAGGATCGTGGCACGGGTTTCGATGCCGGTGCGGGCTTCCAGCTCCGGGACCAGCTGGTCCGCGATGCCGCCAAGCCGGGGGCGGCCGAAGGCGTCCAGGCCCCGTTCAGAATGGGCCTCATCCATATGCTCGGGAACGAAGCCTTCGGCGACGACCACCAGGGGTGCGCGGCCGCGGTGGTGGGCTTCCTTTACCCACTGGGTGATTTGCTCGATGCTGACTTTTTGTTCCGGGATCAGGATGGCGTGGGCGCCTGCGGCCATGCCGGCGTGCAGCGCGATCCAGCCCACGTGGCGGCCCATCACTTCGGCGATCATGCAGCGGTGGTGGGATTCGCCGGTGGTGCGGAGCCTGTCGATGGCCTCCGTGGCGATCTGCACGGCGGTGTCGAAACCGAAGGTGTAGTCCGTAGCGTCCAGGTCGTTGTCAACGGTCTTGGGAACACCGACGATCTTCAGCCCGGCATCCGTAAGGCGCTTGGCGGCCGCCAGCGTGCCCTCACCGCCGATTGCGATGATGGCGTCGATGCCCAGGCGGTCCATGTGGGCTTTGATGACCTCCGGGCCGCCGCCGTTGTCGAAGGGGTTGGTGCGGGACGTGCCAAGGATGGTGCCGCCCTGCTTGGCGATACCGCGGACCATGGTGCGGGGGATGTCGATGATGTCGCCCTCCACCACGCCGCGCCAGCCGTCGAGGAAACCCACGAATTCGTGGCCGTGGATGGCGATGCCCTTGAGTACGGCGCCGCGGATGACCGCGTTCAGTCCGGGGCAGTCACCACCGCTGGTGAGGATTCCAATTTTCATGCGTGATTCCTAGGTTCAGTTGCCATGTTGGAAAGGGGCCATCAGAAAAGCCCAAGACAGGCATGAGGCTGATTTCGCCTATCGCCTTCGTGTACTACCAGGTTGTTCGTTCGTAGCTCATGCCGCAGGGAACATTTGGGTCAAGGCTTACGATGACCGTTCCCGGAGCCGTCCGGGTTACCAGAATTCCCTGCTTCCGATGCCTCGCACAAACAGAGAGTTCTTGGACGGCGGCCTCCAAATGGGATCGCGTGTGTGCGTGGATGGTGATGGAATCGTGTTGCGTGCGTTCATGCTCGTGGAAGTCCGTGCAGGTGGAATTCTCTGTCTGCATTTATCCACTGCTCCTACAGTTCATTCGCGGTGGGATATATAGCCCTGGGAGTTGTTCTTCTGCCAGCGCCAGTGGTCTTCGCACATTTGGTCCACGGTCTTGGTGGTGGACCAGCTGAGGTCGGCCAGCGCGGAGGTGGCATCTGCCCAGAAGGCAGGGAGGTCTCCGGCGCGGCGGCCGGTGAGCTCATAGGGGATGGGCTTGCCCACGGCCTTCTCAAAGGAGCGCAGGACCTCCAGCACGGAGGAACCCTTACCGGAGCCGAGGTTCCAGCGGAACACGCCGGTGGTGTCCGCGATATGGTTCAGGGCCGCGACGTGCCCTTCCGCCAGGTCCACCACGTGGATGTAGTCGCGCAGGCAGGTGCCGTCGGGGGTGTCGTAGTCGCCACCGAAGACCATGAGCTTCTCTCGGCGGCCCACGGCCACCTGGGCGATGAACGGCACCAGGTTGTTGGGGATACCCTGCGGGTCCTCGCCAATCCGTCCGGAGGGGTGTGCACCCACCGGGTTGAAATAGCGCAGCAGGGCTATGTGCCAGCGCGGGTCGGCGGCGCCGAGGTCGGAGAGGATGTCCTCGATCTGTTCCTTGGTGCGCCCGTAGGGGTTGTTGGCCCCGATCTCCATCTTTTCCACATAGGGGATGGGGTTGTGCTCCCCGTAGACGGTGGCCGACGAGCTGAACACGATGGACCGGACGTCATGCCTGTCCATCACACGAATCAGGTTCAGAGTGCCTACAAGGTTGTTGTAGTAGTACTTCAACGGCTTCCGCACGGATTCGCCCACCGCTTTGAGGCCAGCGAAGTGGATGACGGCCTCGATGGCTGCGCCGGCAAAGACCTTGTCGATGGCGGCCTCGTCCACCAGGTTTACCTGATGGAACTCTGCGGTCTTGCCGCTGAGTTCGGCTACGCGGCGCAGCGACTCCTCGCTGGAGTTGACCAGGTTGTCGATGACGACCACGTCGTGGCCGGCTTCCTGCAGGGACAAAACAGTGTGGGAACCGATGTAGCCCGTGCCCCCTGTGACCAGGATTTTCATGAGCGGGTGCGGGTTGGGTTGGCTGGTATCGCTTCGATGTTCCAGCTCGCGGTATGACTCTGCCCCGGGAGGAGGACTATGAGGTCTGTCCTGGTGTTGAAGGCATTAGGCGGACAGGTCATTGGTTCTACTGCCAGGCCGGCTCTGCTGGATTCCGCATCTGGGAGGTCGGCTGTGTGTATCTGCACCCAGGGGCAGTCCCGACCCCATGTCATCGAAGTTCCGGACCCGTCCCATGTAGTCAGGCGTGCGGTTGAGTAACCTTCGTTGTCACGTACGAGATCAGTGAAGGCATGGTCGAGTGTTATGGAACCGATGGGGCGGGGGGCAACAAAGTCGTAGTGTCGGTCCTCTGAAACGTCGCTAACTCCTGTAGGTATCAAAAGGTCCGGGGTGACTTGCTGCACTTTTCGTGCGGGCAGCTCGAGAATCCAGTCGTCGACCCGGCCCTCCCCGGCGACCAAGTATGGGTGCCCGGCGGCCCCGTAAGGTGCTGAGCCGGGGCCGGTGTTGGTGGCTGTAACAGTGGTGTGCAGCCCGGAAAAATCCAGCTGGTAGGACACCTGTACGTCCAGGCGGAAGGGGTAACCGCTCCTCGCTTGAACGACGGTGGACAGAATGACCGAGGACTCGTCCGACTTAACCGGGCACCAGTCTTCCCAGGCCAATAGGCCATGAAGTGCGTGGCCCCGGCTCGGTTCGTTGACACCGAGCTGGTATTCCACACCTTCGAATTCATACCGTCCCGCGATAACCCTGTTAGGCCAAGGCACCAATACTGCCCCTCGGTAGGCGGGGCGGACCTGATGTTCCGAAAAGGGGAGAATCAGGTCCCTGCCGTTGTAGCGCAAGGAGCGTAACGATGCACCGACGCTGGCTATTTCGGCGGTGTAGGGGCCGCAGCGCAGCGTGGTCTGCCTACCTGAGATCGGAACGGTATCGGCGCTCATCCTGGACATCACGAGGCTGGTCATTCGGAGGCCGCCAGGCGGAAGGTGAGCGTCCGCGCCTCCGGCGCCAAGGCGGACTCGGGCCAGACATCAGGGCCACACGAGCGGGTGCCGAGCCCGTGCTGAGCCGCGTCGAGGTATAACCATGAACGCGTGGCCGGAGGCAGCTCATGCGGGTGCCGGGCCGCGGCGAGCTCCTGGGCCGTGTACCGGCTCAGTGTGAATCCCGGCAGGCGGCCCCGCGCGTCCGCGAACGCGTCTACCCGTACCCACGGCTCCGAGCCCCGGAGCAGGTCGAGGGAGCGCATACCCCCGCGGTGACCGGTCTCCTGCGGGCGCGCATACGGCACGGCGAGCTGATCGATCCCGGCTGCGTACCGTCCCACAAGCGCAGCTTCGAGGCTGTCAGGGTAGGACTCGTGCGGTCCCAGCCCGAACCATGACGCCGCGTCCACGTCGGCGGGCAGCCCGAACCGCACACCGACACGGGGCCACACACCGTCCCAATCGGAGGATGGCAGAATGTCCACCCGCAGCCACAAACCTTCGGGGTCAAGAATCCATTGCTCCTCGACGGTGACGGTGCGCACCTGGTCCGCCGCGGCGTACCGGGTGCGTACACGGAGGGCGCGGTCATCAAGCACTTCGACTGCCTCAACACGCCCGTGCAGCCGGTCCAGACCGGCCGCGTGCCAACGCGCTGCCGACGACGGCCCGGGAGCTCCTACGCCCGGGATGCCGTCTGCGTCTGGCACCCAAGGGTCGGTGTCGATGTAGCCGCCCCGGGATTCGCCGCGGTCATTGTCCGTGGGCGCCCGGAACAGCTCAAGCCGGGGCCCATCCACAGGGAGGCCAGCGAGCTTAACGAGCCGTCCTTCATCGAAGACTGCCGGCCCGAGCTCCAGTAGCCCGGCGCCTTCTCCCTGCGGCCAATTTCCGCCCGGGAGCCCGGCTGCGGACGGCAGCGGGCGCTTCGCGGGCGACGCGAGACGGCCCTGTGCTGAGGCGACTTCGTGCCCGGAAGGGGCCCACCCGGCATCCTGAGCGAGGACCGCCTCGACGGTCACCCATACCTCTCCAGTGCATCCCTCGGCGGACACTGGAAGGGGGACGGCGGCCGAGGCGCCAGGGGCGAGTGGACTACCGTCGAGCCCCTCGACGGCGAGCTCACCGGAGGCGACTGGTTCGCCGTTGTCCTCGATCCGCCAGCGAAAGAGCAGGTCTCCCAGATCCGCGCTGTGTCGGAGGTTTGTCACCCGTACACAGGGCTTGCCGCCCGGCTCGAGCCCGTCAAAGGCAAGTCCCACGGGCGCCACGACGGTCTTGAACTCATACAGTCCCGGCGAGGGCATGGAGTCGGAGAGGATGAGGCCGTCGAGCACGAAGTTGCCGTCATGGATTTCCTCGCCGAAGTCGCCGCCGTAGGCGAAGTATTCGGTGCCGTCCGCAGTGCGGGCGGCGATACCGTGGTCGCGCCACTCCCAGACGAACCCGCCGTGCAGCCGCGGGTATTTCGCGACGAGGTCCTCGTACAGCGATATGTTCCCGGGCCCGTTGCCCATTGCGTGGACGTACTCGCACAGAAGGAACGGCTTGGTCCGCTGCCGCGCCCCCTCGGCAGGGGAGCAGCCCAGCAGCGGTGTGGTGTCGCTGTCGCGTCCGATCGTTTCCACCTCGGGCAGTGTCGCGTACATGCGGGAGTACACGTCGGTGTACGCGCCGGCGTAGTCGTTCTCGTAGTGGACTGGTCTGCCCGCATCCCGTGCATGCACCCACGCGGACATAGCGGCGAGATTCTGTCCTGTGCCGGACTCGTTGCCGAGGGACCACATGACGATCGAGGGTCGGTTCTTGTCCCGCTCCACGGTCCGTTCGATCCGGTCAAGGAGCGCCTCGCGCCACATCGGCTCGTCGCTCGGGTTCCGGGCCCAGCCGTGCCGCTCGAACCCGTGCGTTTCGAGGTCGCACTCGAGGATTACCCAGAAGCCCATCTCGTCTGCGAGTTCGAGCAGTCGCGGGTGGGGCGGGTAGTGGCTGGTACGGATTGCGTTGACGTTGGAGCGCTTCATGAGCGCGAGGTCCTCGCGGGCGAAGTCCTCGTCGAAGACGCGGCCGAGCGTGGGGTGGGTCTCGTGGCGATTGACACCGTGGAACACCACTTTGCGTCCGTTGACCAGAAATTGGTCTCCCACGATTTCTACGGTGCGGAAGCCGATCCGCAGTGACACCGTCTCGGCCTTGCTGGCCACGGTCGCATCGTAGAGCCGCGGGGTTTCGGCGGTCCAGGGCTCGACGGCAGAAACAGGTACCGGTGCAACATCACCGGGATTGGCCCACTCGACGTCGATGCCGAGCTCGGGTACGCGGAGGCGAACAGGGTACGACGATGCCGGCGCTTTCACTTCCGGTTCCAGGGTCCCCGCCCCGTCGTTGTAGCCGGTCCGGAGCCACACGTCCTCGATGCCATCGACCGGGCGGGACAAGAGGGTCACCGATCGGAAAATTCCCGGCAGCCACCACTGGTCTTGGTCTTCGAGGTAGCTGGAAGCGGACCATTGATGGACGCGGACTGCGATGGTGTTGGTACCTGTGCTGACGGCGTCGGTGACGTCGAACTCCTGGGCGAGGCGACTTCCGGCGCCCCATCCGATCTCTGTGCCGTTGACCCATACCTTGTACCGGGATTCGACGCCGTCAAAGCGCAGGACGACGCGGCTCTCGCCGCCTGTGTCGTCGGCCTTCCAGCCGTCGGGCAGCTCGAACGTACGGCGATAGTCCCCGGTGGGGTTTTCGTCGGGGACGAACGGCGGGTCGATTGGGAACGGGAACTGCACGTTCGTGTAGATCGGGCGGCCGTACGATCCGTCGCCCTGGAGCACCCAGTGGGAGGGTACGGTCAGCGACTCCCACGAAGAGTCGTCGTACTCCGCAGCGGCCATCGCCTCCGCGGCCTCCCCCGGGGACAGCACCCCACGCCCGCCGGGTGTTCCGGGGACTCCCTTGAGGAGTCGGAATCGCCATTGCCCGTCGAGGGACAGGGACGGGGCGTCGGTGTGAAGCCAGGAACGGGCCGGTTCTCGCCGTCCTTCTCCCGGGCCCGGGTCGGTGACGTAGGCGGTGGAGGCTGTGGCCTCCGCTGGACGGGGGCTCATTTGACGGCTCCTTCTGTGAGGCCTCCACGCCAGAAGCGCTGAAGGACGATCATGGCGATGGCGAGCGGGATGACAGACAGCAGTACGCCGCCGGTGGTCAGCTGGTAGAACTCCGGGAGCCGGTCTGCCTGGCTAAGCCAGTTATTCAGACCTACCGTGATGGGGAACAGCTTCGAGTCGGAGAGCATCACCAGCGGCAGGAAGTAGTTGTTCCAGATGCCCACGAGCTGGAACAAGAACACCGTCACCAGGGCGGGAGTGAGAACCCGCAGCCCCACGGAGTGGAAGATGCGAAGTTCGCCCGCGCCGTCGATTCGCGCAGCCTCCAACAGCGCCGGATCCACTGTTGCCTGCGCATAAACCCGACACAGAAACAGGCCAAACGGCGAGACGAGTGAGGGCAACAGGACGCTCCAGTACGTGTTGGCGATGCCGAGCTGGCTGAAGAACAGAAACAGGGGCAGGGCTGTGGCGGTGCCGGGGACGAGGACGCCTCCGAGGACGAGCCCGAAGATGAGACTGTTGCCCCGGAAGTTGTACTTGGCCAAGGCGTAGCCGCCAGCAGCGGCGAAGTACGTCGCGGCCAATGCGCCAACCCCTGCATACAGAATTGAGTTGAGGAACCAGCGCACAAAGACGCCGTCCCCGTAGGAGAGGACGTTCGCCAGGTTGTCCCATAGGACGAAATTAGGCGCGAACAAGAAACCGTTGGTCGCGAACAGGTCTCCGCTGGTCTTGGTCGCAGCGACCACCACCCAATAGACCGGGACCAGGAAGTAGAGCGCGGCTACGACAAGCAGCCCCGTGACAAGAATCGTTGTGGAGCCCGGGCGTCGGCGCCGCGTCACAGGTGGCTCCCCGGCGACGCTCTGGGGCCGGCTAAGGTTGGGAGTGGCAGTCATGAGGACTTCCTGTTCGTGAACCGGAGGAAGGTGAAGGAGAGGATGAAGGCCGCGAGGGCAATGAGCACGGCCTGGGCTGCGGCGACGTTGTAGTCGTTGTATGCAAAGGCAGTGGTGTAGGCGGAGAGGTTCGGGGTGTATTGGCTGTCGACGGCCGGAGCCACAGTCTGAAGGACTTGCGCCTCGGCGAAAAGTTGAAGCGTGCCGATGATCGAGAACACCGTTGTGAGCACGAGAGCGGGCCGGATAAGCGGCAGCTGAATGGTCCACGCGACACGGAAGGGCCCGGCACCGTCCACGCGCGCAGCTTCATATATCTCGCCGGGGATCGACTTAAGCTGGGCTATGACGATGAGCATGTTGTAGCCCGTGTAGCTCCACGTAACGATGTTGGCGATGGACCACAGCACGGTGTCCGGGCCGAGGAAGTTCACGGTGAGGCCTACGGACGTGGCAGCGTCCACGAGCGGGCTCAGGCCCGGGACGTAGAGAAAAGACCAGAGAATGGTCGCGATGACACCCGGCACGCCGTACGGCATGAAGTAGGCCGCGCGGAAGAACCCGGGCCACTTAGCCGAGGCCGACTCCAGCAGGAGCGCAAGGACTGTACATAGGGCGATCATGACAGGAACCTGGACCACGCCGAAGAGCAGTACGCGGCCGATCGAGGCGAGGAAGCTACCGTCCCCGAGGGCGCGGGCATAGTTCTCGAACCCCGCAAACCCGGAGTGGACGCCCGTCTCGCCGAAGAGGCCACTGCGGGTCACTTTCGTAAAGCTCGAACCGACAGCAGCGATGATCGGGAAGATGAACGTGAGGGCAAAGAGCGCCAGGAAGGGCGCGAGCAGTATCCAGGGTGCACGGGTGACGACGCGGCGCTGCTGCCTTGCCCGTCCGTGCCCCTCCCGCTGGACTGCTGACGGATGTGCTTGTGCGGTATCTGCCGTGGCGCTCATGCCTGCTCCTTCCTAATCGTCAGACCTTTGTTCCTGAAGGCGGTCATGATCTGCTGCTCGGCGGCTGCTACGGTGTCGACTAGGCTCGTGCCCGATGCCTTACGGCGGAACCCGTCGCCCAGGATGTTGAAAGACTGCGTGGTGACGGGCCACCAAGACCAGTCCATGTTCTGCGACTTACTCGCCGGCACGATCACGTCCTGGTTGTAGTTCTGCCCCCCGAAAAAGTCGGAGGGCCTCTCGCGCTTTGCACCGATGATGCCCGGCACGGGCGACCATCCGATGCCACTGTTGGCGATCTCGGCGTCGATGCCGGCCTGCGTGGACGTCATCCAGACAGCGAACTCGAGGGCCTCGCGGGGGTGCTTGCTGTTAGCCAGGACCGCCGCGGTGGAGCCGCCGAGGTAGCTTGAGCCATACCCTCTGGGGTCCCAAATGGGCATGGGCGCCACGCGCCACTTGCCCGCTCCGCCGCTGACGCTCTGCACAAGGGCATCGGCCCAGCTGCCGCTCGTGAGCGACGCGAGCTCCCCCTTCGCAGCCGCCGCGTACCAGCCGGGGGTGAAGGGTCCATAGGCGGTGGTGACGATGCCGTCGTCGATTGCCCGGTCAAAGAAACGCGCGACGTTCAGCGTTGAGTCGTCGGTCATGTTGATGACCCATCCGTCCTCGGCTGGGCGCAGCCAGGAAGCGCCAGCCTGTGCGGCGAAAGAGACGAAGTAGGAGGTGTCCGCGAGAGAAAAGCAGTCGATGTAGGCGTTGGCACCGCGGAGTTCCTTCCCAACGGCTGCCCACTCCTCCCAAGTCACCGGTGCCGCCGCGCCTACCTTGGCCAGGACGTCGGGGCGGTAGAACGTGGCCATCGGCCCCGAGTCCTGGGGGAGGCTCTGTTGCAAAAATCGTGAAGCTTGAGCATGCTTGGCGGAGATTGGACGGACGGAACGATGACGGATTTCAAGTGGCGCCATTTCCAGGGTGATGTGATCCTGTGGGCGGTGCGCTGGTATTGTCGCTATCCGATCAGCTATCGCGACCTTGAGGAAATGCTGGCGGAACGCGGCATTTCGGTCGACCATACGACGATCTATCGCTGGGTCCAGTGCTACGCCCCGGAGATGGAGAAGCGGCTGCGCTGGTTCTGGCGGCGTGGCTTTGATCCGAGCTGGCGCCTGGATGAAACCTACGTCAAGGTGCGGGGCAAGTGGACCTACCTGTACCGGGCAGTCGACAAGCGGGGCGACACGATCGATTTCTACCTGTCGCCGACCCGCAGCGCCAAGGCAGCGAAGCGGTTCCTGGGCAAGGCCCTGCGAGGCCTGAAGCACTGGGAAAAGCCTGCCACGCTCAATACCGACAAAGCGCCGAGCTATGGTGCAGCGATCACCGAATTGAAGCGCGAAGGAAAGCTGGACCGGGAGACGGCCCACCGGCAGGTGAAGTATCTCAATAACGTGATCGAGGCCGATCACGGAAAGCTCAAGATACTGATCAAGCCGGTGCGCGGTTTCAAATCGATCCCCACGGCCTATGCCACGATCAAGGGATTCGAAGTCATGCGAGCCCTGCGCAAAGGACAGGCTCGCCCCTGGTGCCTGCAGCCCGGCATCAGGGGCGAGGTGCGCCTTGTGGAGAGAGCTTTTGGCATTGGGCCCTCGGCGCTGACGGAGGCCATGGGCATGCTCAACCACCATTTCGCAGCAGCCGCCTGATCGGCGCAGAGCGACAGCCTACCTCTGACTGCCGCCAATCTTTGCAACAGAGCCCGGCGGGCAACCTTCTCCCCGGCGAACGCTTTGGCGTTCAGCACTCAGTACACCGCAACGCTCGCCGGAACAGACACCCTCGGTGGTCCGGTGACAGCAGGCGGGACCTGGGCATTCACGACAGGGGCAACAGTGCCGGTTCCGGGATCTTGCCCGTGCAGCCTCTTTGACGACTCCGTCACGCCGGGCATCGCTCAGATTCAGGACGGCGTTCCCTTGACGCTGGGCGTACGGTTCTCCAGCGTTTCCGCCGGTGAAGTAGTCGGTATGCGCTTCTACAAATCGGCAGGAAACACCGGCACCCACAACGGTGCCCTCTACACGGCGGCCGGGCAGCAACTGGCCACGGTGGCGTTCACCAATGAAAGCGCCTCGGGGTGGCAGACAGCGATGTTCAGCCAACCGGTCCAGATGGCTGCGAACACGGACTACATCGTCTCCTACAAGTCACTGACAGGCACCTATTCTGCTACGGCCAATGGATTCGGTTCCGGCATGAGCGTTGGTCCGTTGCGGGCTGCCTCGGATGCGGGCGCCTACACGTACAGCGGCGACTTTCCTGGAGCACGATCAACAGCAAGCTACCTGGTGGATGTCATCGTGATGGTCCCACCACCGGCATTCACCCCGACGGGCCAGTCCCCGCATCCGGGCGCGTCCAGCGTTCCGCTGGACAGCCAGCTCAGTGCGGTACTGTCCGAACCGGCTGAGGCATCCTCCGTCAGTCTGACGGTAAAAGACGCCGACGGTGCAACCGTTCCCGGGTCCACCAGCTACGACACCCAGACACGGAAGGTCACGTTCAGCCCGGCAGCGCCGCTGGCGGCAGGGACGTCGTACACATCCACCGTCACGGCAACCGCCGTGTCCCGGCAACCACTGAGCAACGCTTCCTGGACGTTTGCCACTGTCCCTGCCCCAAGGACGCCCGGGACGTGCCCCTGCACGCTCTACCAGGACTCCGTTACGCCCACCGTCGCGGAGGTCAACGACGGCATGCCCCTGACCCTGGGCGTCCGGTTCGCCAGCGACACCGCAGGCCAAGTCACCGGCGTACGGTTCTACAAGGCCGCCGGCAACACCGGAACGCACACCGGCTCCCTGTACACGGCCGGCGGGCAGCTTCTGGCCACCGTCACCTTCACCAACGAAACCAGTGTTGGCTGGCAGACAGCAACGTTCAGCCAACCGGTCGAGATCACGGCCAACACCGAATACGTCGTGGCGTACAAAGCTCCCGCCGGAACCTACTCCTACACTCCGGCTGGTTTCGGGGACGGATTCGCCAGCGGGCCGCTGCGCACGGCCCCGGATTCCGGCGCGTTCAGCTACAGCGCAGACTTCCCCGGCACGGCCTCGACGGCGAGTTACCTGGTGGACCTGGTCTTCATGGCCGCCGTGCCCCCGCTGACGATAACCGACCGGTCCCCTGCACCGGACGCCACGGGAGTCTCTGTTGATGTCAGACCAGCGCTGACGCTCTCCTCCGCCATCAAGCCGGGTGCCTCGTTCACGCTGGGAGCGAACGGGGCACCTGTTGACGGCAGTGCTGCACTGTCCACCGACGGCCGCACCCTGACGTTCACCCCGGCGGCCGTCCTGCCGGGCACCACCGCCATCTCCGTGAACGTCAGCAACGTCGAATCCCGTCAGGGCCAGACGCTGCCGACCACGACCTGGCAATTCACCACTGCCGACCCTGATGCCGCGCAAACCTCCATGTTCGGGGAACTCCAACCCCAGACAGCAGCTTCCGATGATGCGTCATCGGTTGAACTGGGAACGGCGTTCACGGTCTCCGAAGCCGGCAATGTCACCGGCATCCGGTTCTACAAGGGAACCGGAAACACCGGAACCCATGTTGGCTCCCTGTGGAACGCCGCGGGAACGCGGCTGGCCCAAGTGACCTTCGCGAATGAAACAGCGAACGGCTGGCAAACCGCGATGCTGTCCTCCCCGGTAGCCGTAATTCCGGGGGAAACATACGTTGTTTCATACCTGGCTCCCAACGGCCGCTACGCCTACACGCCTGCGTTCTTCGCCCAAACCTGGGCCAGCGGCGTGTTCACCGCCGCCGGTCCCAACAACGGCCGCTACCTGTACGGTTCCGGCGGTGCTGCCCCAACGAACTCGTGGAACTCCACGAACTACTTCGTCGACGTCCTCTACTCGGCTACGGCACCGGCACAGGCACAGGCGACGCCCGGCCCAACGCCCACGCCTACCCCGACCGCAACGCCGGCCCCATCCGCAACGGCGACAGCGACACCCTCACCCAGTCCGACCGCCACCCCCTCACCCAGCCCCTCGCCGAGCCCCACTCAGTCCGGCGGCCTGCTGTGCGGCCTGCTGGGAACCTGCTGAGGCGTGGAAGGACATTCAGACCGCTGACGTCCGGCCACTCCCCCGGTTTCCGGGCCGGACGTCAGCGGACCACACTCGGCGACCACGCGTGCTCAATGAACAGGCTCGGCTGGGACGCGGGATCGGTTGGCAGTTTCCAGATGTTGCTGTCACCTTCTGTGGTGTCGTCCGCCAGACCATACAA
Organism: Paenarthrobacter sp. R1; assembly: GCF_030264015.1. Taxonomy (NCBI): domain Bacteria; kingdom Bacillati; phylum Actinomycetota; class Actinomycetes; order Micrococcales; family Micrococcaceae; genus Paenarthrobacter; species Paenarthrobacter sp. R1. The sequence goes on from NZ_CP127116.1 coordinate 68,401, forward strand.
CAGAGTCTGATCATCCAGCCACTCAATCTGGTCATCGACGCTGCGTTTCTCCGACAGCACCGTTTCAGTGCCGGTTGCAAGGTCAAGCAGCGCCACGTTCCAATGCGCGGCCAAGGGCCCGCCGACGTTCTTCTTATACGCGATCCTGGTGCCGTCCGGCGACACCGACGGGCACTCAACGTTGTCATGGATGGCCGTCAGCGTCCTAGCCGCGACACTCCCCCGGACCAGCCAGATCCGCCCTGACGACGCGGCCGTGGCGTAGAAGACATCACTCCGACCGGGTGCAAACGTCACACCCCAAATGTTCCTGTCACTGGCAATCAGCCGGTCGCCGTTCACGATGAGGCCGAAGTCTTCGAGGTTTCCTGTACCGCCGCCGGGCAACGTGATCTCGGTTGCTGTGGAGAACCCCGCTTGAGTGTAGGAGTGACCGGAGACAAACACCGTGGTGGCGATCAGGGACCCGTCCGCACTAACACGCGCCCGGCTCGGAATGCCGGGCACAGGCCACGAACGCTCCTGCTGCCATTCCCGGTTCAGGACAGATGCTTCGTAAGTAGTCACCAAACCACGGTTGGATCTGAGACAGACCACCGTGGCGGCAGCGCCATAGACCCGGTCGCAGGCCTGGTCACTGACGGCACGCGTGCCGCCAGGGGCAGAAAGAGGCACCGTGGCCGCATTGCCATACCCCTGCCCATCGGCTGTGTTCCTGAAAAGAACGAAAGGGACCCCCGGTTGGGGCTGGCCTGCAGTGACCTCTACCGACGAGGCCGCCCTGCGGCTCTCCTCGAAGCGCTGGTACGCTCCCACCGCGTAGATCCCGGCCCCGGCAAGGACCAGCGCGGTAACAGCCAAGAGAATTCCCCACCGCAACCTCCCACCTGCAATGGTCCCGGTTCCTGCGCTCGTCTTATTCATGTAGGCGTTTGACGTAGTCAGCCATGCCCGGAACGGTGAACGCCACGACACCGAGTGCTGGTGCGTAGATGATCCCCTTGTCGATCAAGGATGCGCGGGTCATGGTCATGGAGCTTTGCTTCTTGTGCGCCCGTTCGGCAAGTTCAGCGGTGCTGGATCCTTCATCACCGTCGATCGCCATCAGGCGGAGGAATTCCTTCTCAGCCTTCGAGGCCCGTTTCCAGCGTGACGGGAAGAACCCTTGGTCCAGTTGCGCGCGGCCGATTTCCACCGCGATTTTGGCGTCGTCGAAGGTCACGGTCTTCTCTGGTGCTGTTTCCCAGGCCGCGTAGCCGTACTCCTGCAGGAAGTACGGGTAGGCGCCCGAGGCGCTCAGGAGGAGGTCTTGGGCCTCGGGTACGAACGATGCCCCAAACCTTCGGGCCGGGACGACCAGTGCCGCCTCGGCAGCTTCCCTCGACAGAGCTCCGATGCTGCGGTAGTTGAAGATCCTTTCGGCGTAGGAGCGTGCTTCGCTGAGTACCGAGGGCAGATTGGGCAGCCCTGCCCCCGCGATGTAGAAAGGCCATTCGCGTTGGCCGGCCAGGTGCTGGGCGCTCAGGAGAGCGGCGATGAGTCCCTCGTCCAGGTCCTGCATCTCATCGATGATGAAGATCAGGCCAGAACGCTTCTCCGCCAGCGCCAGGCACAGATCCTCAATCAGTTCTTCCAGATCCACTTCGATCGACCCGGAATCGGCGCGGCCGTGATTGAGGTTCACCCCGATATCGATGCCGGTCACGCCGAGTTTCGCGGAGAAGGAGGCGATGCTGCCAAGCGCCGCCACGAGCCGTTCCCCCGCACCGCGGCGGTTCAGCTTCCGCCCTGCCTGCAGCAAGCTCCGGGCGAGCTTGGCCCGAACGGCTTCCGGCCCTCCCTCAGCGTCCCTGCCCTCCAGGAAAACCACCATGAATTCTGCGTGTTCGGCCTGCCGACGAAACTCGTTCAGCAGCACCGTTTTTCCCACCCCGCGAAGCCCATGCAGGACGATCCCCCGGTCGGGCCGTCGCTGCCGGGTCTTGGCCAGCAGCAGATCGAAGGCATCGATCTCACTCTGGCGCCCAACCAACTCAAAGGGCCGTCGGCCCGAACCGGGCGAATACGGATTCAAAGCACTTTCCATATCAAGAACTATAAGGCAGTATCCAGCATTTTGGATATGCACTTATAGTCGTGGATACAGAGGCTTGGGTGGGCACGGATCGCCAGCGCAGACCGCCTGGCCACAATGATATTGCCCGGTAGCCCGTTTCCCGCACCGTCGTGCGCCCCTGTTTGGCCAGACATGGGACGGCCCCGCCGGGTAGCGACAGCAGCAGGACCCTGGCATTCGTTGCTTGGTCCCCGAATTGGCGAAGCCCCGGTCAAATAGCGGTTGACCGAAGCTCCGATCGCATTATGTCCACACTAAGCTTGTAGTTCGCTGGGAGGGCGGCAGGGGTAGGCGGGGACTCTTTCAAGAGAGCAACATGTCTGGAAGGACGTCGCAGAGCCATGCCATGATCTGGTCGTGGCTCCAGCCGCGCTCAACAGCGAGCTGGTGGTACGTGCTGTCACCGTAGACAGTCATGAACGCCTCGGTGAGCTGATCGGTTGGCCGATCGGCACGGAGCGGCCCCTTTTCCGCCAATATCTCCAAGACCTGTCCGAACCCGTCCCTGCGAAGGTTTTCATGGTGTTGGTGTGTTCGGCGCACCTCGATATCGGTCAGGGCGGCTGCGCGAAGAACTTCCGAGATAGCCGACGCGCGCGCAAATAAGGGGCCTGCTCCACGAATGAAGATTCGCAATGCCTCAGCAGCGTCAGGTTCCTGCATCATCGCTGTCCACCACGGCTGGGCCTGCGGCGGGCGGGAATCATCTTCGCCCAGGACGGCGGAGTCAATTACGGCACTGATGAGCTCGGGTTTGGTATGGAACACGAAGTACACGGTTTGCGAAGCTACTCCAGCACGGGCAGCAATGCCAGCCATGGTGGCCCCGTGGAATCCTCGGGCGATAAATTCCTGGTGCGCCGCCGTAATGATCTTGCGCCGGGTGGCGTCCGATTTCTGCCTGCGGGTGCTCTTGACGTGCAGTGTGTCCGGGTCCATATTTAGAGTATCTCACTAAAGCAGAACTCTAGTTTGCTTCAAGATTAGAGCCGTGTCATGGAAACCCAGAACCCCCAGACCGTCCTCACCGGCAGTCGACCCAACATCCTTTCTCGCCCTCTCTGGCACCGTAGCTAACGAGGCCATCATGAACAGCCATTTCCTTGGCAGACAAGCGGTGACTCTCATCGCACTGGGCACGACCTGCGGGATTGCCTGGGCCGCCGGCTTCCGCGGATACATGGTGGAGCTCGCCGGTCCAGCATCCACTTTCGATTGGTGGGGAACATTCGGAGCACTCATCTTTCCCGGTGCCGTTGCCGGCGGACTTCTAGGCTGGGCGGAAGCCCTCCGACGGACCGGCGGACGACAGTATTGGCGCTGGCTGGCTCTGGCACCATTGGCGTTTGCCATAGCTCCAATGCTCCTCCCCGGCGCGGTTCCTGCACTTCTAACTCAGGGCCTTGGCGGAGGAGCGATCGCAGTGGCTCTGATGGCAGTCGGTGGAGGCTACGCTGTATCGCGCCGGGGACCGCTTTGGAGCAGGCTAGCCTGTGGAATCACCAGCGCAGCCCTCCTTGCCGCCCTCGCTCTGGCCGGGCCCGGAATCGCCGGCCCTGCACTCGCTCTTACGGAGCCCCGCGGCGCGTGGGTTGCCGTCCTGGCCGCGTCGTTCGTGACTGTCCTAGCCCTCGCCTCGTCGATCCCACACAGGGCTGTGGCACCAGCCGCGGATTCGCTCGTCCCGTTGCAATCAACCGGACTTGCAGGCCCTGGCGTGCGTCCGCGCCTTGGAAAGGACACCTCATGAGACGGCTTCAGCTGGAGATGCGCACCGAGTTGCAGGCTCCGGCCTCAAAGGTCTTCGACTTCGTTGCAGACCACACGAACGCGCCCCGATGGCAGAGCGGCATCCACGATATTAGGCGCATCACGCCGGGTCCTCTCCGTGTTGGCACTGAACATGAGTTGACGCGGCGATTCGCGGGAATGAGAGTCGTCGCCCGCAACCGCTTCATCGCCTACGAGCCTGGCCGTTTCGTCGCCTTTGAGATCCCATCGGGCAAGATGACCGGTGTCGCTTCCTATCTGGTAGAGCCCACAGGCGCCGGCACCTGTCGGCTCACCAGCAATGTAGATTTCCACGTGGGCGGTCTGGCCCGGTTCGCAGTGCCCCTTCTGACGGTGATCTTCAAGCGAGACGACGAGAAGGCACTAGCCGCCCTCAAGGTCCTGATGGACCATCCCTAAGCCAGGGCAGTCCCGACTCGCAATCGCTCAGCAACCCGGCACCTTAGAAGCCATTCCTCGCCCGAAGCGCAACCAACTCGTCTCGGAATCCGGCAGCTAGCAGGAGTCCGCTTCAGACGTGTCCCATTTCCTAGTACGTAAATAGATGGTGAGTTACCCGCTCGCTGGCGTGAGGCTGACCTCGTAGCCGAGGGTTTTGAGTTGGGACGGCTCGGTTTCTGGCCTTGTCGGGATCGCGCCTGAGGTAGTAGTCGGCTCCTAGGTCGGTGTAGATCTCGCCGTTGGCGAGCATGTTCCATGTTGTGGTGAGGATGACGCGTTCAATTGCGACGAGTGCTTTCTTTGGACCCCGTCGGGCAGCGATCCGCCGGTATTTCTGGGAGAGGAACGTGTCCTTGAGCCGGGCTGCCGTCAGCGCAGAGGTGCCCAAGGCAGCCTTCAGGTAGTTATTGCCCCGTCTGGTTCTGGTGGATTTGATGTGTCCAGCGGACTCATTCGAGCCAGGGCAGACGCCGGCCCATGAGGCCAGATGTGCCGAGGTGGGGAAGATGTCCATATCCGCGCCAGTCTCGGCGATGATTACGCCGGCGACCAGAGCGCTCTTCTGGCATAGGAAACAATCGCCGTCATTCCACTGGGTCCACTGTGGATCGCAACCGACAACCTTTTTACAACCTGCCGCAATCAAAATGTCGGCATGACAAACATCGGCACGATGGAACTCCCCCTCACCAAACGGCGACCGGGAAAGCTTATGCTCATACCGGTTGGACTCCTTCTGTCGATAGCCATGTCTCTGGGCTACCTTGCCCTGACTGCACCGCCCCGCACTAGTACCCCGCTTGGTGCCTCCAGCCTGTACCCAGGGGGCATGGCACGGATCAGCGCCATTGCCCCGCTGGAAAACGACGGTTGGCTGCCGCCGGAACGTGGGGAAGCTCTCTATCAGGAACCCGCGATCGGAACCCACCGGGTGCGGCTGCTGGTCGAGCTAACGGCGTTGGAGCCCGGCGGGCTCGAATTCACCAGCCCGGACTTCACCGTCACGGGCATCGGTTCACGAAATGTGCAACCCCTCTGGAGCTCTGTTGACTCAACGATAGGCCAGGGAAAAACCCTGGAGGCCACGCTTGTCTTCGAGCTCCCGGACCAGGCGATTGCGTTGGTCCTTGAAGGGCCCGACGGCACCCGGCTATCACTCGGGCAAGCCCACCATGGCAAATAGCCGTTTGCCGGGACCGCAGAGGACAGGCACCGGCGAACCTTACACAACCTTTTCACAAGCTCCACGGAACACTGTGGCAGAGCAAGCACGCAGTACCTGAAAGGCGGATCGTCATGGATATAACAAGAAGGCAGGCCATCCTCATGGGTGGCATCGCCAGCCTCGGCGCGGTAGGCGCAGGACTGGTTACGGTTCCAATCGCCAGCGTAAGTGCGAAGTCCGCCAGTGCGCTGCGCGACAGTGACATGCCCCGCCCGTACAGCGCCGCCCTGACCATCCCTCCAGTTCTCGCGCCCACCAACACCACCGTCGTGGACGGCGTGAGGACAAACTACTACACACTCTCCCAGCAGGCGGGAATGGCAAGAATCCTGCCCCGCCTTTCCACTCCGATCCTGGGATACAACGGGACTTTTCCTGGCCCCACCATCAAAATCGAGCGCGGAACCAAAGCCATCCTTCGCATGCGCAACCGTCTTCCCGCCACACACCCGTCGCTCGGCCACACCCTAGCCATGTCCACGCACCTTCACGGATCCGCCTCCTTGCCTCAATTCGATGGCTACGCGAACGATCTATGCCTTCCGGGATTCGCCAAGGATTACCAATTTCCGAACTTCCAGCCGGCCCGCACCCTCTGGTATCACGATCATGCCGTCCACTTCACGGCGCAAAACGTCTACTCGGGGCTTGCCGGCCAATATCACCTCACCGATCCGGAAGAAAAAGGTCTTCTCCCTCAAGGAACCTATGACGTCCCGCTGACAGTCAGTGACGCCATGTTCGCCGCTGACGGCAAGCTCGGCTTCGATACCCGCCAGCAGTCCGGACTCTTTGGTGATGTCGTGCTGGTTAACGGTCAGCCGTGGCCGGTGATGAAAGTTCGCAAGCGCGTGTACCGCTTTCGCGTCCTCAACGCCTCAATCTCCAGGTCCTACAGGTTCTACCTCAGCACCGGCGCTCCCGTAACAATGGTCGCCACTGATGGGGGCCTGATGCCGGTGGCCCAAACGGTGGCTAACTGGCGGCACGGCGGCGCTGAGCGCTACGAAGTTCTCATTGACTTCAGCAAATATGGCACAGGGCAAAGGGTGGAGCTTCGCAACCTGTCAAACGACAACAACCGGGATTACGACCACACCAGCAAAGTGATGGCTTTCGATGTTGTGGACGATCCCATCGATAAGAGCGACCCGACCTGGAACCGCCTCCCGACGACCCTCATCCCTAGCGAAGTGATGAACCTTAAAGCAGCCGCCGCCACTAAAATAAGGCGCTTCAGGCTTAAGCACAATGACGTTACCAACGCATGGACCATCGATGACCGGACCTGGGAGGACGTGATCGCGAGCAACTTCAGGGAAGTCATGGCCAACCCAGCATTGAATGCCACGGAAATCTGGGAGTTCGAAAACTCCTCAGGCGGTTGGAATCATCCCCTCCATATCCACCTCATCGATTTCCAGATCCTGAGCCGCAACGGTAAAGCCCCGTTTGCCTATGAAAAGGGACCAAAGGATGTGATGTACCTGGGCGAGGGCGAAACCGTCAAGGCAGTGATGAAATTCGGCCCGCACAAGGGACGCTACATGGTGCACTGCCATAACCTCGTCCACGAAGATCACTCCATGATGGCGCAATTCAGCGTGGGTCTGGGACCGACCGAGGTTGACTTGAACGATCCCATCCTGACTGCCCGGCCCGCTTGGGACGACAAGGGCGACTAACCTGCCGTGAGGACGACAAGGATCGGAGCTGCCGCAGGCCTTTGCCTGGTACTCCTGCTGATTTTGCGCCTGTGGTTCTTAGAGCCGGTCGTGGTCACAGCAACCAGCATGGCCCCCACTATCCCGCCCGGAAGCATCGTTTGGATCAACAAAGTCAGCCCGGTTGGCAGAGCCGGTGCCCGCATTGGCGAAGTAGTGACCCTGCGCAGTCCTGATGATGGCGCACTGATCGTCAAACGCGTTGTCGCAGTCGAGGGCCAGAACATATCCATGCAGGACGGTGTCCTCAACGTCGACGGTATCCCCACGCGCGAACCTTTCGTCGACCAGAAAACCATCGACGGAATGTACTTCGGTGAGGTCCGAGTAGGGCAAAACGAAATTTTCGTTCTCGGCGACAACCGGGAAGCCTCCATCGATTCCCGCCACTTCGGGCCCGTCAGCACGGATGCCGTTACAGGAAGGGTCATCGGAGTGCCCTAGGGTGTGTTGCTAAACCCCTGACTTGATCCAGATCAGTGCCGAGGCGAGGGTGACGCCAGCGAGGTAGCTGCGTGCCGTTTGTCACTTCTCGTCGCGATGTCACGCCGCTGTTTGAACCGATTGAGGCAGCGTCCAACGACGTTCGGCCTTTGTAGGCCACCTTGTCGAAGGATCGGGGCCGTCCGCCTCTGGAACCGCGCCGCGCCCGTCCTGCAATCTGGTCTGACCGCTCGGGTATCGTGATTTTGATTCCCCTGCCGGCTGGATAGCCGCGGTTGGCGCCGGAAGTGTACGCCTTATCTTCCAGCACCCGGTCGGGCCGAGTGCGTGACCGCCCTCGGGAGCTGCCGGCGACCGGGACCATATTTGGTTTTGAGGTGCACCCGAACGCCGTAGGCAAGCAGTAACGGAGCCTTCATTCGGCAGCGGGCAGCAGTTCGACCAGCTTCGTTTCGGGGCTATGAGGCCGTATCGGTGCTCGATGGCGGAACCGATGGGCTCCGGTTGTCTCTCGGTCTGCCGGCAGCTGACAAGGCTGAAGATGCCCAGACAGCTCAAGACTGACCACTCTCTTCGAGGACGGAAACGGTCTCGTGGATGTGGGTGTCCAAACTTTGGAGGACGGTGCTGTTCGTGCGGTGACTGTTATCAACGAACCTCAAGCCCAGACGCGCTACGACTACGAGATCAACATGGCTGTGATTATGACAGTTCGAGTTGAGACCCGGTTTTGCAGTTTGAATCGGGCCCACTTCACGGCTCGCCGGTTGATTAATGGCAGTTTCGTTTGAGCCCACCCCACCGTTGGTTCCATCGGAGTGTTTTTCCAACAGTGGAAGGCAGTGATGGAGTTGAGAGTGGAGCTGTTCGCGAGGATCCGCCGGGACACGAGGGTACGTGGTTTATCGATCCGTGCTCTGGCCCGGGCGCATAACGTCTCGAGAAGAACGGTGCGTCAGGCGTTGGCGACCGCGGAACCGCCTGAACGGAAGACCCCGGCGCGGCGAGCACCGAAGCTGGGTCCCTTGAAGGCAGCCATTGACGAGATGCTACTCGCTGATCTGAACTCTCCACGAAAACAGCAACTAGCTCTGTGGCCTCAAGAGTCCATACCTAGGTATCGGTAGACGGTCGCGCGGCTGGCTCCGATGATCTTTCCGATGTCCGTCGGCTTGAGGCCGCGAGCTTTCAGTTCGTATGCCCTCTTGACCTTCTCGTGGTCTGTAGTGATCTCCCGGCGTCCCGCTTTCCTTCCGCTAGCAGCTGCAGCCGCCATGCCGGCCTTGGTGCGCTCGGAAAGCTGGTCTCGTTCAAGCTGGGCGAACGCGGAAATGATGGTGACCATCGCCTGAGCCATCGCTCCCCCGACCTCGCTGGCCGGGTCAGTGGCGATGCCATCCCTTAGAGAACGGAACTTGATTCCCCTTGCCTTGAAGTCGTCCAAGAGCTCGAGCAGGTGGCGGGTGTTGCGTCCCAACCGGTCCAGCTTCCACACCACGACTTCATCCCCGGGACCGAGACGGTCCAGCATCCGGTCCAGCTCCGGACGACGTACCCGCGTTCCGCTTATCCCCTGGTCTTTATAGATTCGTTCGCACCCAGCTGCTTCCAGTTCCCGGATCTGCAGATCGGTGTTCTGGTCAGCCAGACTGACGCGGGCGTATCCAAGGCGTGCCATCACTTCTCCGGGTCTTATCAAAGGACAAATACAAGTGATGTTGAGAATACCCTAGTGTGTGAATGTTGGCGGTAAATGGCGGTCTTTCTTCGGTGCTAAGTGTCGCCTTGCTCACCGCCAAGCGCTACCGACCACTTGCGTTCCTGGCCCAGGGTGCCGCCCACCAGTGCGTTGACGGCAACAAGCAGCATGAACTGCGGCAGGTTCTGCCGCAGGCCCAGTACGGCGCAGGTGGAGTCCAGGGTGCTTCCCTCCTTTGTTCTGGCCACTCTTGGGTACTCGCTTTCATTCCGGAGACATAAAGGTGCCAGGACGCGTGGGGGAACGCGTCCTGGCGGGCCCGGGCAGGAGGGGGTCCTGCCCGGGCGGTCTGTGGGGTTACTTTGCTGAGACGGCGTTCTGTCGTGTCTGCTGGAAAGCGTCCCAGGCTGCGTAGCTGCCGTCGAGTTCGACGACGTCGTATCCGGCACGGCGCAGGGCGCTGGCGGCTACGGAGTTCCGGACGCCGGACTGGCAGTAGGAGACGATGGTCCCCTCAGTGGGCAGTTCATCGAGGTGCCACATGGCGCGGCCGCCGGAGAGCTGGTGCGAGCCCGGGACGTGCCCGGCCTGGTGCTCGGTCTTGTTGCGGACATCGAGGACCATGGCGGCGTCAAAGCCCTCGAGTTCCTCGGGCTGGATCAGCTTCGGCGTGAACGTGGGCAGCCCGTCGAGGCTGGTGACGTAGCCGGCAACGTTGTCGATGCCTACGCGGACCAGATGGTCCCACATGTCCTGGGCCTGTTCCTGACCGTCGGCCAGGAGCACCAGGGGGTTCTTGTCCGTTTCCGGGTTCACGACCCAGGCGCCGTAGCTGGCCACGGACTTCCCGGCCGGAACGTTGAGGGACCGGGCTACCGTGCCTTCGTGGACCTGGGCGTTGGGGCGGGTGTCGATGAAGGTCAGGGTGTCCGCTTCCAGGCCCGCAGCCACGGTGGCGGTAGCGATTTCGGGCAACGGCGTGCGTTCGCCCATCACGGCGGGCCCTTCACGGTTTTCGCGCTTCATGCGGCCGAAGTAGGCGTGGGCGTCGGGCTGGCCGTCGAGGAGTTCGTCGATGAAGCCCTGCTCGTCGTTCGCAGCGAGGTATGGGCCCCACCAGGCGTAGAGGCGTTCGTAGCCCACAGTGGAGGACGGGATCGCGCCGAGGGCCTTGCCGCAGGCGCTGCCGGCGCCGTGGGCGGGGTGGACCTGGACGTAGTCCGGCAGGGTCAGGAACTTGTCTCGGAGGCTGGCGAAGAGTTGCTTTGCGCCCTCGAAGCGGGTGTCGATGCCGCCGGCTGCCTCGTCCAGCAGGTCCGGGCGGCCCAGGTCGCCGGAGAACACAAAGTCACCGGAAAGCAGGTAGCCGGGCTGGTCGCTGAACGCGCCGTCGGTCACCAGGAAAGACAGGTGTTCCGGGGTGTGGCCCGGGGTGTGAAGGGCCTGGATGCTGATGTTGCCGATGGTGATTTTGTCGCCATCGTAGAGGCGTTCGCCGTCGAATTCGTACTGCCAGTCCGGGCCGCCTTCGCCGGAGACGTAGATCTTCGCGCCGGTGGCAGCGGCCAGTTCACGGGTGCCGGAGAGGTAGTCGGCGTGGATGTGGGTTTCGGTGACGGCGATGATCTTCATGCCGTTCTTCTCAGCCAGTTCCTGGTAGACCGCGATGTCCCGGCGGCCGTCCACCACGACGGCGGTGCTGTTGGCCTGGCAGCCGATCAGGTAGCTGGCCTGGGCGAGGTCTTCGTCGTAAATGCGCTCGATAAGCATCAGGTGCTCTCCTTCAGTTGAAAGGGGTTTGGAGATTTGTTCTGAATCAAGTGTAGATACCCCCGGGGGTATCTTGCAAGCCGGTCGCGGCCTCGCCGTTTTAGCTGTGGAACAGTCTGTGCGGGCCTGCACGGGCAGGTCCGGGTCGTTCCCGTGAATGGCTTTCCGGGGTGTGGTGATAGGTGACGGGGTGACCTGCCCGGTACCACTCGGTAATTCCTCCGGCCACGTTAACGGTGTGGTATCCGCGGTCGGTGAGGATCCGCGCGGCCTGGCTGCTGCGTTTCCCTGACCCGCACATGAGGTGGAGCGTTCCGCCGGGCAGGTCGGAAAGCCGGGAGAGCAATTCGTCCAGGGGGATGTTCAGGCTCCCGGGGACGTGCGCGGTCGCATGCTCTTCCCTGCTCCGCACGCCCACCAGTGTGGCGCAGGGCCAGACCGTAGCAAGTTCGTCTGCCGTGACAGTGCGGTACGCGAGGTCGCCTGGCATGGCATCAGGCGTGCTGGTGTCCGGCCTGGGAGCGGAGGTCATTCATGTCCAGGTTCTTGACGGCCTGGATGACTTCTTCGAAACCGGTGGCGTTGAGGGCTCCGGGCTGGGAGAAGACCAGGGTTTTGTTCTTGAAGGCCATCAGGGTCGGGATGGAGGTGATGTTCGCTGCTGCGGCGAGGGCCTGTTCGGCTTCGGTGTCGACCTTGGCGAAGGTGATGTCCGGGTGCCGTTCTGCTGCGGCGCCGTAGGTGGGTGCAAACTGGCGGCAGGGGCCGCACCAGGCTGCCCAGAAGTCAACGAAGACGATCTCGCTGTTCTCCAGGGTCTGCGCGAAACTCTGTTCGGTGATGTCGATGGTTGCCATCGTCTTTCGTGTCCTTTCGGGGTGTGGTGTGGGGCGAAGAGTGGCGAAGCTGACGGGTCAGGTGGTGGGGAGGTCGGCGCGGGTCCAGGCGGTCATGCCGCCGGCCATGGTGTCCGCGGTGTAGCCGGCTCCGTTCAGGGCATCGGCCACGGCGGCGCTGCGGTTGCCGCTGCGGCAGACCGCGATCACGGGGACGGCGGGGTCGAGTTCGGCCAGGCGTGCCTGCAGCTGGCCCATGGGGATGTGCAGGGCGCCGGGGATCATGCCTTCGGCGACCTCGAAGTCCTCGCGGACATCGAGGATGCGGGCGGTGGAGCGGCGCTGGTCGGTGTCGGTGATGGTGATTTCAGCCATGGGGTTCTCCTTCGAAGTGGTTCGGCTGGGTGTGTGGAAGTTGTTGCTTGCTTGCCTAACGGACGGGTTCGCCGGCCTGGCGCCAGGCGGCCATGCCGCCGCGCACTGAGTAGGCGTCGTATCCCTTGGTGGCGAGGAGTCGGGCTGCTGAGGCCGAGCGGACGCCGGAGGCGCAGACGGCGATTACGGGACGGGTTTTTTGGATGCCGGTGGTGCTGGCCTGCAGCCTGTCCAGGGGGACATGCTTGGCCTGGGGAGCCCGGCCGGTCCGCCACTCCTGGGCTGACCTGACGTCGATGAGCGTGGCCCCGGAGCCCAGGAGGTCCTTGGCCTGGGCTACGGAGATAGTCTTGTAAGGCTTGCTGAAGGCCTTCTTGAGGGAATCGAAAAGTCCCATGGTGCTCTCCTCTATGGATGGGTCAGGCGGTGACCGTGCCGGTGGTGACCCACGCCGCGACGGCAAAGATGAGTACCGCGAACGAGATGCGGATGTGCGTATCTTGCAGGTGGCGGGCAAGCCGTGCGGCAACCAGTGATCCCGAGACGGCCGGGATGGCAAAGGCCAGGGTGGTGGCCCAGTTGATGGTGTAGCCGGCAGCGTGGGCGCTGAAGCCTGCGGCTGAGTTGATGACGATAATGGCCAGCGAGGTTCCTACAGCCTGTTTCATGCGCAGGCCCAAGAAGATGGTCAGCGCGGGGGTGATGAGGAAGCCGCCGCCGACGCCGAGCAGTCCTGTGAGGAACCCGACGAGCAGGCCCACGCCGACAGCCTTGGGGGCGCAGGTCCTGAAGGCCCTGTTCGGCCCAGCACTGCAGGAGCCCTCAGTTTCGCGGGGCTTCATGAGCATCCTTATGCCGGCCGCCACCATGATGACGGCGAAGGCGAGCATCAGGATGTTCGGGTCCAGCAGTTTGCCCACGGCCGCGCCTGCCCAGGCTGCCGGGATGCCGGCAGCCCCGGCCAGGGCGATGACGGGCCAGTTCAGGCCCTCCCGGACCCTGGGCAGCAGCGCGGCAAGCGAGGATACGCCCACTACCAGCAGCGAGGTGGGGATCGCCTGCGCAGGGCTCATACCCACCCCGTACACCAGGGCCGGAACGGCGATAATGGACCCGCCGCCGCCCACCACCCCCAAGACAATACCGACGACGAGCCCCAAAGCCAGGGCTGGGATCATGCCGCTGCGCCCTCAACCGACTGCAGGGGAAGCTGCAGGATGGCGCTCTCACGGGTGGGCTCCTTGGCGGCCTTGTTCCACGGCATGGCCGAGATGGCCTTGCCCATGGCGCAAGTGTTGGTCGCGGCCGAGAACGTCAAGCCGGTGCCGATGACCCCGGCAAGGGTCCGGATCTTCGGAGAGACGAACCTGCCCCCAGCCAGGCCCAGGACCACGAGGGAGCCGGCCACAAGGCGGACCTGCCGCTCAAGGTCCCAGCGGTCCTTACCCTTAACGACGTCCCCGCCGGCAGCGGCGAAACCAGGCACCCCGCCCGTCAGGACGTAGGCGGTGTCGATCCCGGCCTTGGCAAGGCGCTGACGGGCCTGCTCGGCGCGCACACCGGACTGGCATACCAAGACCACGCGGGAACCCAGCCGGGAGGCGAGCTCGTCAGTGTGCTCGGACAAAAGCGGCAGCGGCACGTTGTAAGAACCGCGGATATGCATGGACTCGAACTCCGCGGCGGAACGCACATCGATCACCACAAGATCCCGGTGCTCGGTGAACCAGGCTTGAAGGGTTTCAGGGGCGAGTGCGGTAACGGCCGGCGCCGTGGAAGTGGAAGTCATGAGTGGCCTCTCGGAAGGGGGCGGGTGGATACCCCACCGAGTATTCCAGATACCCCCGGGGGTAGTCAAAACACCCTAGGGGGTATAAGATGGAGAGAGGCCATCGATCTTTGGAGAAACTCTTGGAACTCAATCCCTCAGAACTGACCCCTGTCATCAACCGCCTCAAGCGCGCCCAGGGCCAGCTGTCCGCTGTCACCCGCATGCTTGAAGAAGGCCGGGACTGCAAGGACGTCGTCACCCAGCTCGCAGCCGTATCGAAGGCGCTGGACCGCGCCGGATTCGCCATCATCGCCACGGGCCTTGAGCAGTGCATCGTCCAGAAAGACGCAACGATGGACAAGAAAGAGCTGGAAAAGCTCTTCCTTTCGCTTGCCTGATCGGCCTGATGCGATGCCCCCGGCTCCCCGCAAACAGTCGTAGAGTGACAGTCGTAGAATGTCGGGAAAGAGAGGCAGGCTATGGCGTCACGCGGCAAGTGCCTGGTAATTGAAGACGATGAGGATACCAGCGGCCTCATCGGAGTGATCCTGACAGGCCAGGGCTTCGACGTTCACTTCGCAGAAACAGGGGCCGAGGCGCTCTTGATTGCTTCCGGGTCGGCCCTGTCATTGATCACTCTCGATCTTGGTTTGCCGGACATGGACGGCCGGGACGTCGCGCGCCGACTACGGCACGTTACGGCCGTTCCTATACTGATGATCACCGCCTACGCCCAAGCTGAGGATGAACTGAACGGCATCGCATCCGGGGCCAGCGCCTACTTGATCAAACCTTTCCACCCGGTCCAGCTAAGAGCCATCGTGCAGAATATCTGCCCAGACCCGGAGATCACCCGGCTCAGCACGCCAACATCGAAGCTGGAACCGACAGAGCGCCCTGATCGGGGCACACTCTAGAGCCGTGCCCGGCATCCTGTGGCTGCCACCCGTGTCCATTACCGACGCATTGGATGTCTCCATCCAGCTTCGTGGCATAAACCGACTCTTTTGCAGGTACTGGCGCTACAGTGTGTTGCTTATGACTACCACCGATTTCTTCCTGCCGTCACCGACGGGCAACGCCTTTGAACTTGGTCCTCTGACGATCCACTTCTACGCTCTCGCGATCCTGGCCGGCATCATTCTCGGGACATGGCTGACCGCACGCAGGCTACGCGCCCGCGGCGGCGCTGAAGGCCAGACCTTGGACATCATCATGTGGGCGGTGCCGTTCGGCATCGTTGGTGGTCGGCTCTACCACGTCATCACGGACAACCAGCTGTACTTCGGCCCCGGCAAAGACCCCTGGGGCGCGCTGCGCATCTGGGAAGGCGGCCTCGGTATCTGGGGAGCCGTTGCTTTGGGCCTGGTCGGAGCAGGGGTTGGAGCACGGCGGGCCGGGGTTCCTTTCGCGGCATTCATTGATGCAGCTGCCCCGGGGCTACTTCTGGCCCAGGCGCTGGGACGCTGGGGAAACTGGTTTAACAACGAACTCTACGGCGAACCCACGGACCTGCCATGGAAGCTCCAGATCCACGCCATGGACCCCGCCACCGGGCAGGCGCAGCTCAACGCAGACGGCACACCGGTAGTACTTGGCTACTTCCACCCAACATTCCTCTACGAATCGTTATGGTGCCTTGCCGCGGCAGGACTGCTGATCTTCCTTGACCGCCGCTACAAACTCGGCGCCGGAGCCGTCTTCGCCCTCTACATCTCCCTTTACACCGCCGGACGGTTCGTGTTCGAACTCATGCGCTCCGACTACGCCAACACCATCCTCGGGTTGCGCGTGAATACCTGGGCCAGCGGACTCATGTTCCTTATCGGCCTGATCTTGTTCCTGAAAGTCAGGCCGTATCCCCGCTCTGCTGTGCCCCGCCAACCCACCTCGACTCCCAATAACGAGAGGCAAACAACACCTGAATAGCCGCTGCCTCCGCACCCTCCCCCCGGCCAGGACGAAAACCATGACCGTTTGCGAAGAAAGTACGTTCGTGGGGCAGCGGGAACCATTGACTGCCCCTGGGCCAGCCAACTAGATCTTCCTGACGCAAACCACGAGGCCTTCGTGCAGACGTTCGACCTGCGGGAACTCAACCCGGTCTCTCCTGACTACCGGATAACCCGCCGAAGGATATTACGAGTGGCAGAAAACTGAGGGCGGGAAGAAGATCCCGAATTCCACTTCTCCGAGAGGAGTCTTTGCTGGGTTTCGCCGGACCATATGCGTTCTGGCCGGACCCGGTGGCTGCTACCTGCATGGTCCTGACCACCACCACACAAGACGCGCTGGGTCACGTCCATGACCGGTCCCCGGTCGTCATCCCCAAAGACATGTTCAATGACTGGCTGAACCCCGACCTGCCAGGTATGACCGCAGCCGTAGTCAGAGGATCCGCCCGCATGCCTCATCGGAGTACTCTCCGGAGTACTCAGGCGAGATCCATGGCAGATTTCCGGGCTTAGTAATTGGGCATTACAAACGACCGTATATGAGACGGATCGAGCACACTCCGTCAGAAGCGCCGTTTCACGTCTCGCAAGCCGTGTCCGCAATCTATGTATCAGGAGCTGCGTTTACGTTACATTTGAGCATGGCATTGATCGGTTACGCCCGGGTGTCCACACGGGATCAACACACGGAAGCACAAACGGACGTCCTGGAGGCTGCCGGCTGCGAGAAGGTCTTTGTTGACCACGCCTCCGGCACACTTGCGCGGCGTCCGGCTCTTGACCAGATGCTTGAGTATGTCCGTGCGGGCGACACCTTGGTTGTGACGAAGCTGGATCGGCTGGGTCGCTCGGTCAGGAATCTGAAACAGATCGCGGAGGACATGCAAGAGCGCGGCATTGGTCTGCGCGCTCTGTCTCAAGGAATCGATACGACGACGCCTGGTGGTCGGCTCTTCTTCCATATGCTCGCAGCGATCGCAGAGTTCGAGCATGATCTGATCGTCGAACGAACCCATGATGGTCTTGCCGCTGCCCGGGCCCGCGGTCGCAAGGGTGGGCGTAAGTTCAAGATGACGGCAACCAAGATTTCCCAGGCCCGGGCCATGTATGACTCAAAGGAACACACTGTGCAGGAAATTGCTGACACGTTCGGCGTCTCCCGGCCAACGATCTACCGGCATCTGCAGTCCTCGGCGGGCGCGCCGGGAGCGGTTCGGTAAGCAAGGGGCATGCGCGGTGTCACGGGGAGCGTTCACAGCCGAAGACCGCGCGATCCTGCTGCGCCGACATTTGGATGAGGGGATCCCGCTCACCCGGCTGTCCACCGATTCCGGCATTCCCGTCCGCACGCTCAGCCGCTGGATGTCCCAATACCGCGCGAACGGCACGGTCGAAAGCCTGGAACGCCAGCCCAGGTCGGATCGGGGCAAACGTGCCATTCCGCAAGACCTCATTGAAGCAATCGAAGGACTGGCGCTCCGGCGACCCGCTCCGACAGCTGCGTTCATCCATCGCCGGATCGCCGACATAGCCTCAGCCCGTGGCCACCCCGTCCCTGGATACTCCACCGTCCGGGCTGTGATTGCGGGCATCGATCCAGGATTGAAGATGCTCGCACATCAAGGAGAAACTGCCTACCGGGACACCTTTGAGCTGGTCTACCGCCGCACCGCGACCCGGCCCAACGAGCAATGGCAGGCCGACCATACACTCCTCGATCTCGAAATCATCGACCCAAAAGGCCATGCCAGTCGGCCGTGGCTGACCATCATCCTTGATGACTACTCCCGGGCCGCCGCCGGCTACTCAATCTTCGTCGGCGCACCCAGTGCGGAGCGAACAGCCTTGGCATTACACCAAGCCATCCGTGGAAAGACAAACCCCTCATGGCCAGTGATGGGACTTCCGGACATGCTTTACAGCGACCACGGCAGCGACTTCACCTCTGCCCGTTTGGAACGCGTCTGCCTCGATACCCACATCCAGCTGATCCATTCCAAACCCGGGGTACCCCAAGGCCGCGGGAAGATAGAACGGTTCTATCTCACCATCACCACCGAACTGCTGCCGCACCTTCCTGGTTACATCCCGCACGGAACACGTGGCCGACCAAGCAGGCCGGCTGAACTGACGCTGGAGCAGCTTGATCAGATCCTTGAGAAGTTCATCGTCACGGAATACAACCATCGTCCTCACTCATCCACGAACCAGGCCCCGGCCGAAAGATGGTCTGCATCAGGCTTCATCCCGAGAACACCGGCACACCCGGAAGACCTCGACCTGCTGCTGTTGACCGTGGCCGCAGCCAGAAAGGTGCAACGCGATGGGATCCGGTTCGCGTCCACCCGCTACGTTTCACCAGTACTGGCCGCCTACGTCGGCGAAAACGTCACTGTCCGATACGACCCGCGCGACGCAGGTGAAATCCGTGTCTACTTCAACGACGAATTTCTTTGCCGCGCCATAGCCCCCGAACTGGCGAGCGAGTCGATAACACTCGAGCAGCTACAAAACGCCAGAACGAAAAGACGACGCGAGCTCAAACAGCAGCTACGAGAACGACGAAGCTTGGCCGATGCCCTCCCAACCGACGCCCGCTACACCCCTTCAACCAACGCGGTCATTCCACCCGCCGAAGTCCCGGCACCCGCCACCGAACCCACCCCACAACACAAGCTGCGTGTGTATGAAACCGATTAGACCCATCAAGATGACACTGCTGGATGGAAAAGACGACGGCAGAAGGTTCCTCACCGACAGGTTCGGTGAAATCAACAGCGCAGCCCCACCGCCGCCAGCAGATAAACCTGCCTTCCTGGCCACCAGAGAACACCGACGCTTCACCGAATTCGCCAACACGGTTCGTCGCCACCGCTACATCGGTCTCTGCTGGGGACCGGCCGGCGTCGGCAAGACACTCTCGGCACGTCACTACGCAGCAGTGGATGAATGGGATGCTTGGCAAGCCACGCTCACGGAGGAGGCCCAACCCGTCCCGCAAAGAATCCTTGACGCGCGGACTGCCTTCTACACACCCACAGTCGCAGCGACCGTGCGGCAGATCGACCAGGGACTACCCACTGCCTGCCAGCAGATCTCCTACGCAGTGGACTACGCCGAACACGGAGTCATAGACCCCTTCCTTCACACCGAATCCCGATCCAGCGCACACACCCAACTCCTAATCATCGACGAAGCCGACCGTCTCAAAGCCACAGGCCTGGAACAAGTACGGGACTACTACGACCGCCACACCATGGGAGTAATCCTCATCGGCATGCCCGGGATCGAAAAACGGCTTGCCCGTTACCCCCAGCTCTACAGCCGAATCGGGTTCGCCCACGAATTCCGGCCCCTAACCACCGACGAGCTCACGGCAGTGCTCTCGCAACGGATCCCTTCAGGCCCCCAAAACCCGGAAGAAAACCTCGGATACACGACAGCAGTCGCGACAATCGCCAGAATAACGGGCGGCAACTTCCGACTCGTCGACCGGCTTCTAACCCAAGTACACCGCATCCAAACACTCAACCACGTCGACGCGCTAACACCCGAGGTCGTCGACGCAGCCAGAGAAACACTCCTGATCGGTCACTAAGTTCGACAAATTCCAAGCCAAATAGCGCTGCGGTTCACAACCCTAGTGAGACACATTGTTGGGACAAGCGACGTACCGGAAATCCGCGAGCCCGAATCCTCAACTAGACCCAGCCTGCGTTTCTTATCAAAGGATCCATTCATGAGATGGTCAGAAGTCACCACGAGTTGCACCAATCCGTCACCCGCCGTGCAGTTCTTACAAACAACTCCTGTCCCTCCAGCAGTATGAACCCTGGAAGAAGGTTTCACCTGGCACTCTGGCGACTCCTATCGAACCAAGGAGAGCCCGTTCTGGCCGCCTCCTTACGGCGCAGTTAATAGGTGATCACACCGCCACCCGATCAGACCGTTCCCAGAGCAGCAATCGTCGTTGATAATGTTCGCGTATGTTCATTCCAGACTCCCCCTACCTCGAACCAGGCTTCGTTGCATGGAAACAAAGGTTAGAGGCGTCGCATACCGCAGACTTCTTGATCCGTGAGGCGGAACAGACAGAGGATGACGGTCGCAATATGCGATGGGTCCAAGCGGACTGCGAGTCAACGAACATTCACTCTGTTGAGTCCAACATCGCGAAAATTGGGCAGCAGCTCGTTTTGCTTGCCGAGATTGCCGACTACCCTGTCGGATTTTGTTGTGTACTTGCGGGTCGAACCAGCTCGGACCCGCTGTTCATTCAGCAGGTTACAGTTGTTCCCTTAGCCCAGAAACGAGGGATAGGTCTTGCGCTCCTTAATGCAGCCGCCGAGTGGCAGCCGGAGCGCAACATCGCAATGGCCACTCTCGACGACAACGGCGCCGCGCGAAGGTTGAATGCGAGTTTTGCGCGATCAATCGGTGGGCGCCTTCAGCGGGTCCCCCTTAGGCGGTTTCGGCGGTCCGATTTAGGATTCGCGTCAGGCGAGCGTCATCGTCCTTGGATGATCGACCGTCAACAGAAAGCTGATTGACGGCCCCTTCGTTGGCTTTCCGCCGTCGCCCAGCCCGCCAGTCTGCCCTGAAACCCCGCGATCGCGGACCTTGAGACACTACACGGCGAGCCGACTTAACAAGAGACTCAGAAACACGCAACGCCGGGTTGAGACGAGTTCCGATCCCTGTATCGTCTCAAGATTTTGTTTCTTGAGACGGCCGCGGAGCGCATGCAGCTCAAGTAACCTACAGACGCCTAGCCGAGTTGCCGTCAGGACCGTGAGGCACGGCCTTCGATGGCGATTGCCGCACGACTTGAGCCTGCCTCGCGAGGCGCCACGACTAGGCGTATTGACAGCGGCGGAACACTCCACCATGCTGGAACCATGCAAAACGTGCAAAACCCGCGAAACCTGCAAAAGCCGCACGCCCTGTAACGGCCCGGATCGTACTAAGCGCGTTACCGCGAAATCAAAATACATAGATATTTCAACTACACACCTCGACTACTCACAAAAAGCGACCCACCACACCAAAGAGGACTCACATGAGTGCTTCAGTTTCACGTTCCCACTACCCGAAGGAAGTAGCAACCGCCCTGGGCGTCTCCGTTGATACGGTTGCCCGCTATGCCCGAGAAGGGATCATTCCATTTGATTTAACGCCCAAAGGCCACCGACGCTACGACCTCGATGAAGTTCGCGAGGTACTGGCCCAAACCTTGACCCCAGCTCCTCTGCAGCTCGTCGCTTCTCCTGCACTTCAAGGCAGAGGATTGGTCGCCGGCCCGGAGGTCAACGTAAGTCCACAGTCACGACTTCGAGAGAATCTTAGGGCCACCCGGACGGTCGAGTTATCTGACAGTCCAAATGAACAAGATGAAGATCGCAGCAGCGACTCAGCGTTTGACGAAGTATTAGGCCACGCCCGCCGGGTGCTGGTTGCGGCAGGTAAATAAATATGGCGGGCTGACCTCAGGCCGTCCCAACTGAAAGTGAAGACAGTGAACGAGACAGCCCCTCAGCAGACGTCCATCGACTTGGAAAGGGTTTTGACCCTTCTAGGCACAATATCCCAGGGTGACGTCATCTCGTTGGGGGCTGTGAATATCGTAGGTGTAGGACCCAGCGCTGCTTGGTCTTCCACAGCGGAACACGAGGGACTTACCGATCGCGAACCCGGCGAGGAAGTTTGGTCCTTAAGCATCGAAAGCGATGTCGGGTGGTACGCCGTAATTACGCAAGATTGCGATATTGTCCGCGCGCCACATGTTGAACCGTGTTTGGTAGTCTGTCCCGTCAAATATGTCTCAGCGGGTGAATGGCAGGCACTAGCCTCCGGCCCCCGTTCACCGCGCTACTTCCCCTTGCCGGATGGAAAATTCCCCGGCATTGACGGCAAACTGCCCGTGGCAGACCTTCGCTTCCTTACCAGTGTCGACAAGACGGCTCTACTCCACCCCAGCGTCAAAATTCTCCATCCTCTTTCAGCTCCTCAGAGGGCTTCCTTCGGGCGCTGCATAGGCTCGCGGTACGCCAGGGTCCCTCATCCCGACAAGCTGGAAAAGGAAGTACTGCCGAAGGCGGCAACTCTCATACGAAAACTCGCCAAGAGCTTTGCTGCCGGAAACACGAACGAACCCGAAGTTCGCCTAGTGGGTGCTGCCAGGGGCTGGTACCTAGGAGGCAACGACAAACGCGTTGTCTACGTTCCCATGATCAGCGAGGCGTCAGCCAGGGTGGCCGGACTTTGGGATAACAAGGCCGGAGCCTTCGATGAACAAACCATCAAGGCCGCGACAGAACGCCTTGCCAGGAAACTGCGTGCATCCTTGCCCCCCAACGCCGGATACACCTGCTCAGTGGAACCACGTACTCTCCATTCGACTTCAGCCGCCGATTTGCTTGAGTGGTCGGAATGGATTGTCGAAGAAATCGTCGATGCCATCTGAATTCCGCCCGTCTGGGACGCTGTCCGAGACCTGAGCTGGGCGAACCGACGAAAGTATGCTGCCGGCCGCGTCAGCCGACCCCCTTCCGGCATCCTCGATAAGGGCAAGTCCACGAATTCGAACGGTGAATAGCGTTTCACACTCGACCACACCCCGGCGCCCTCTCGTTGCCGACTCGGAAGCTGCCGTTTAGATCCATCAGAAGAAACAACCTGCCGCCAACAATCCCAAGTCCCTTTCAGAGGCATACCCAGCGCCTCATCAAGGATGGATAGTGCCCGGACAAATGAGCCCCGCCGGATGCACCCACCGAATTCGTGAGCGTTTTGCTGGCCACTTCTACACACCGCAAAAACGCCCTCCGGCACGGGCCCAATCGAGACGCTTCTTCAGCAACGGCCACTCAACCGCGGCCCTACGGCCCGAGGTCACATCGGAAAAAGCATCCCACGGTAGCGCGCTGGCGACAGCAATGACTCCAGCTGCAGCTGCGCAACCTCGACGGCCCGTGCTGACTCGTGCATACCCGAGCAGCATCCTCATTCAGTCAAGTACCTCATCAACTCCCCTATCCCGGTCGAGCAAGACATTTCGTGGCGAGATGACTTACTGAGACAAGCAGTGCGGAGTCGAGTCCCAGAATTGCACGCTTCATTTCCTGTGTGACTCTTGCCGGTAAATGGCGGGGTTCTGTTGATGGTTCGTAGCGGCCTCAAGTGGTACCGATAACGAGGGTGCTGGCGGCTGCTTCGATGACATCGTTGGTGATGGTGTCGAGCTCGTTGATCTTCATGACGCGCTCGATTTGCGGGAAGAGCCTCTCCAGCAGTCGGAAGTTCCCGCGGGTAATGCGGGTGATGGCTGCGATGGCCTGAGCGTCGGTGAAGTCTTCGGGGTCGAGGGTCTTGCCCAGGGAGCGCCAGTGACGCTGGAGGACGAACAGCAGCTCGTCCGTGCCCAGGGGTCGGTATTGGTGGGCGAAGCCGACACGACTGTAGAACTGCGGGTAGTGACTGAACTGCTTCTTGAGTATTTGGTCTTCTGAGCACCAGCGTTATCGCGGGTGAGCACCGGCGCGCCGTGATAGCAGTATTTTGTTTCAGCACCGGCCTGGCAGGCTCCTTCTGCCGCGTGTCCTATCCGCGCGGCAGAAGGAGCATTTCTGATGGTACGAAAGATCAACGCGAGACTGGTGCTCAGACTCCGATCCCAGGGCCTCTCGTTCGCGCAGATCGAAGCGCAAGGCGTTTCTCGTCATAGCGTGATCAAGGTTGAACGCGCAGCCGCTCGTGAGGGCCTGGAATGGGCGACAGCTGCAGGCATGACCGACCGGGAGGTATACGAACAACTCTTCCCCGGCGTCGGCGTCCGAGAAAGCGGATATTTGCAGCCCGACTGGGACGAAGTGCATGGCGAACTCGGCAAGGTTGGGGTCACCCTCAAACTCCTCCATGCCGAGTATCTCGATACCTGCGCTGCCGCTGGTGCTGCGGGCATGGGGTATGACCGGTTCTGTAAGAACTACGCCCAGCACGTGCGGACCCTCGGCGTGACTTCCCGGGTCGGTCACAAGGCTGGGCAGACGATCGAGGTCGATTGGTCAGGGCCCACGATGCAACTCACCGACCCGGTTACCGGTGACACCCGCAAGGTCTACCTCTTCGTCGCGTGTTTCCCATTCTCGAGATACGCGTTCGTCGAACCCGCACTCGATATGCGCCAGGACACCTGGCTTGAATGCCATGTGGCGATGTTCGAATGGTGGGGCGGTTCGGCCCCCAGGATCGTGCCGGACAATCTCAAGACCGGAGTGATCAAGCACCCTCGCGAGGGCGAGATCGTGCTGAACGACGCCTATCGGGAACTCGCCGCGCATTACTCCGCAGCGGTACTCCCTGGCAGACCCCGGAAACCGAAGGACAAACCGAGCGTGGAGAACACGGTGTGGTCGATCGCGACGTGGGTGATCGCAGCGCTCCGACACCAGAAGTTCGCAACGCTCCCGGAGCTTCGAGCTGCAATTTACGAGCAAGTCACCCAGCTCAACAGCGCGCCGTTCCAGAAACGGCAAGGCTCCAGACGGAGCGTGTTCGACACAGAAGAACGACCGCTGTTGCGGCCGCTCCCTCAGGTGCCGTACGAGATCAGCCAATGGATCTATCAGCGCAGAGTCGGCCGCGATGGGCACATCGTGTGGGAGAAGAACCACTACTCCGCCCCCTACATGCATGTGGGCGAGCTCGTTGATCTGCGCGTCACGTCCAGGACGGTCGAGATCTACCTGGGCGGTGACCGGCTGGCCTCGCACCCGCTCGCCCCGGAAGGTGTCACAGGTGAGTATCGCACCCGTGACAGCGACCTGCCTGACGGACCGAGGTACCAGGAATGGGACGAGGCGCGCGTGCGCGCTTGGGCGGCAAGGATCGGCGAGCACACCGTGCAAGTGATCGACCGAATCTTTACGTCCGTGCCCGTCGCCGAGCAAGCGTTGAACCCTGCGTTGGCGGTGCTCCGCCTCACTCGTCGATACTCACACGCGCGCGTTGAGAACGCCTGCCAGCTTGCCCTTGCCAGTCGGGTGCGTTCGCCCAGGTATGCGCACTTGCGGCCAATTCTCGAGTCAAAACAAGACGAGCGAGGCCGACGTTCTCCAAGGTTTACAAGCGTGACCGATACGCCGACTCCTGCCGGATATGTGCGAGGCGCGGCCTACTACGGGGGTGAGAACAAGTGACGTTGATCGATACCGACACCAAGCACAAACTCCGCGAGATGGGGGTCGGGGCGTTGGCCGACTCGTTCGAGATGCAAGACGACGTCATCACCGTCGGGATGCCGTTCGCGGAACGTCTGAAGCTCGCTGTTGATGATGCGCATGCCTCGTTCACGGGGCAGAAGATCACCGGCCTGATCCGACGTGCTGCCCTGCGTTACCCTGATGCGGAGCTCCGCCGACTCGATCTTATCGAGGAGCGCGGCATCGATCGGGGTGTGATCGCGAACCTCGCAACCTGCACGTTCATCCCGAGGTGCGAGAACGTCGTGTTCCAAGGGTTCACTGGGTCAGGGAAAACGTACCTGGGGTCAGCACTCGCGAAGGCCGCCTGCCAGCATCGTTTCCGGGCGCTCTACATTCGGATGCCTGAACTCGAAGAGGCCTGGCTTGCGGCATATGACAAGCCCGGCGGGAAGGAGAAATTCCTCCGCAAGTACACCGCGTACCATTTGCTTGTTCTCGATGAGTGGCTTCTGGACGAGCCCGGCGAAGCGCTCCGCGGGATGCTGCTCGAGCTCCTCGAACGACGCTACGACGCGGTCTCGACCGTGTTCTGTACGCAGTATGCGAAGAAGGACTGGCATCAGCGGCTCGGTGGTGATGTTCATGCTGACGCGATCATGGACCGAATCGTGCATCGCACGATCTGGGTAGAGACCGGGGATGCGAACATGCGCGAGCACTCCGCCCGAAGGTAGCGCCCGGCGCGGGTGGGTGTCGTGATCCAGCGGTGCTCACCCGCGCTGCCCGGTGGTGCTCGCCGAACGCTATTCGCCGGTGCTCAATCGCAATAATGCCGGTGCTCAAGCCTCCGAATACTCAGTCCTGGCACGCTATCTCGTCGCGATCCCCAAGAGCGCCCAGATCTCCGGAAGGTGCGAACCGGCGAGCGGCCGCTCAGAACTCGCCGATCGCCATTCCCAACCGGAGGTAGAGGTCGGTGACGGCCTCGTCGTTCACGCGGTACTTGATCCAGATCCCTCTCCGGGACTGCCCCTCTACCGGGGGTGGGTCGGCGATGACGAGGCCGGCCGCTGCGAGCTCGTCGAGGATCGGCTTGATCGTCGACGCACCAAGTTCAAGTGCGTCGCAGATGGGGCCGGCGGTGACGTCCGGGTTCGATCGCAGGTATCGCAGGACCGCTGCTTTGACGAGGCTCCCGAGAAGCGCGATCGGCTCCTCGGAACCCTCGGAACCCGCTGGCTGAGCGATACGAGGCATGAGGTCCATTCTGCTGCACCGACCGTGCACACGTCCAGCAAACAATACGACTTAGGGGTTTACTCGAAGACAACACTGCTATACCGTGTGGTCATGGTCGGGTTGAGCAAGCCACAGGCACCGCGGTCGAACGCGGCGCTCGCAGCCTTGTCCCCCAAACTTCCTACAGACGACTCGCTCATTCACGGCCTAAAATTCGCTCACCCAACTCGGCTCTGTCGCGAGGTGTCCACACGCACGCATTTGTGCCGAGTTGTCCACAACCTTGGGTCGGTTCCTTTTCCGTGCTGCCCCCGGATGCGTAAGATGCCGCCACGGCGACCGTCGCGCGAGCCGTTCTCCCCGTGCACGGTGGCCATCCTGCAAGATCAGGAGGGCTGACCAATGACGACAAATCAGGCTTCAGGGCGGCGCGGACTCGCGTGGGCGATCATCGGCGGCCTCGTCCTGATCGCCGGAATTGTCGCGATCATCGTCAGCTCCACCCTCTCCTCCCCATCCCCTACCGGTAGCCCCGGCGGAAACTCGAATACTCCGAGCCCGGGTGGAACGGAATCAGCGGGCGGTGAGTTCGTGGATCCTGCGGTCTCTGAGCGTGGATGGGTACCGGAGCCGATCACAACTGACCCCGAGACCTATATCCGGGCCGCGCTCGAAGCGGCTTCCACGTTCGACACCACATTGAGCACCCGCGAAGAATGGTTGGACTACCTCGACAGCTGGTTCACGCCAGACACCCGCTACACGTCGGAAGCCGACCAACAGTCATCGGTAGACGACGCGCAGGTCGAGTTGCGGACGGGTGTTGTCCTTCCTCAGGAGGAGTGGGACTCGCTCGCCCGCGAGGATGGCCGCGTCGTAGCGAAGACGAGTGGGGACGTCATCTACGTTGCCGTCAGCGATGACGCATCCGGTGACATGTCGATCGGCACTTCGGACGTGACGTTGACGTTCACCCGGTCAGATGGCGACGGAGGGGAGACGGCGTACGAGGAACCGGTGCGGGTGAGCGTCCAGGTGCTCTGCGGGCCGGCATCGGTGCCGACACTCGAGTCGGCGCAACAGGCTGGGGATTGCAAGGTGGTCCGCTACTTCACGGAGCCGTTGGAGCCCTGACATGGGAGCCCCGATGATCGCCGCCGCAGCCCTCAACACGAGGACTGGCCGGAAGATCCTGATCGGGGCGAGCCTCGCTGCCCTCCTAGCGGTCGCGTTCCTGCTGACGCCGCTGATCGCCGTCCCGTTCGCCGTCGCGGGCAGCATCGTCAGCACCACCTCGGCTGGGTCCGGTGCCGCTCCAGCGGTCAGCGGCGAGTGGGGATTTCCGCTCGCCGGGGACTACTCCAAAGGTCGCGGGTTCGGGTACAACCCGGTGCAGGGATGCAGCTACTGCTCCACGGATCATCAGGGCTACGACATGGCCCAAGGCTGTGGAGCCACCGTCTACGCCGCCGGGCCCGGCGAAGTGATCACTGCCGGCTCCTATCAGGGCTACGGCAACGCGGTCCGCATCGACCACGGCGGCGAGATCGTCACCCTCTACGGCCACATGCAGTGGGACTCGCTGCGCGTCACCGTCGGGCAGGCGGTCACCGCCGGTACCCCGCTGGGCGCGGAAGGCAACACGGGGAAGTCGTTCGGCTGCCATCTGCATTTCGAAGTCCGGGATTCCGGAACTCCGGTAGCCCCGGAGCCGTTCATGGCCGCCCGCGGCCTCCCCCTGATGTAGGCCACCGAGCAAGGGAGCACGATCATGTCCAGGCGCACCACTCCCGGGAATGTCGACATCCCCGACATCCAACCCGACTTCTCGGCCCCGTTCTTCCAAGGCTTCCAAGTCATCGCGTCCTACATCCTGGCCGGGGCGATGCTGGTCGTGCTGATCATGTTGATCATCGCCGGCGCTGCCCTCGCATTCCGCGGGTTGGCATCGGACCGGGTCCGCACCTGGGCAGGCGAGAACATCCTCTGGATCTTCATCGCCGCCGCCGTGCTTGGCGCCGCATCCGGTCTATTCGCCTGGTTCGTGAACTTCGACTTCGGTTTCTGATGAACCTGTCGCGCGTTCTCCGTCTCGGCATCGTCGTGGGCATCGCGCTGACCGTGGGATCCGGCACCGCCGCGCAAGCGATGACGACGCATGCCCCCAGCCCTGTGCGGATGGAGGTCGTTGGCGGAGAACCGTGGTCGGCTCCCGCCTATCCCGTCGACTGCCAGATCGCCAGCGGACAAGTCACCTGCACACCGACCGATCCAGGAAACGTCACACCTCAGCAGTGCTTCATAGGCGTCTCTCTGGGCGGCGAAAAGGCGACGGTCTGCACGACCTACGAGGGGCACGCGCGGGCGATCCAATCCGACGGAGGCAAGGCGCTCACTGTGAAGTACGGGTGCAGCCTTGGCGATGCCGTCTGCGTCACGTTCGAGAATGCCGGTCGCGGGATGGCGTTGGCGGCGACCGGGATGATGTTCCTCGTCGCGGAGAACATGCGCTTCGATACCAGCAGCCTGTTGTGGACGGCGGCGGTCGATCAGTGGTCGTTCTGGCAGTGGGCGATCCTCATCATCACGTTCGGGGCGATGGTGTGGGCCATCGCCGCCGCGGTCGTCTCGGGCGACCGGGCCGAACTGGTCGGAGCGTTGGTGCGGTCCTTCATCGCGATCCCCGCAGTCGCGATCACGCTGTGGCTGACCGGACATCTGTTGAACGCGGTCGATGAGATGACCTGGTACATCCTCAACGGCGAGGGCCCCGCCAGCATGTACTCGACGTTGCAGTCGGTGATGTGGGCGGGCGGACAGGCGAACTACTTCTTCGCGTTCCTCATCCACTTCCTCCTTATGCTCGGGATGCTGCTGCTCATGCTGGTGTTCGCGTTCCGCAACATCGTGCTGGCCGCGCTGATCATGGTCGGTCCGGTTGCATGGATGCTGTTCCCGGTCCGCGGCATCGGACCGCAATGGGTGGTCCGGTATGTATCCGCGGTGATCGTACTGCTGCTGACGGGGCCGCTCACGATCGGGTTCGTGACCCTCATCATCAACGGCCTCGCCGGGGTGAAGACGATCTGGAACCCGCAGTCCTGGCCGCTGCTGGTCGGGCTCGTGTTGGTGGCGTTCGCGCCGTTCGCGATCTTCGGACTGTTCAGCTTCGCCGGTGCGGTCGCCGCCGACGGTGTCGGGTCCCGTCTCGGCTCGCACGGCGGGCGGATGGCCACCGGCGCCGCCCGCTCCGCTGCACAGATCCCCACCCGCCTGGGCGGGCTACCCTCCGGTGTGCGCCCGGCCGGCAGCTCGTCCGCATCCACCGGCCCCTCTCCGAGGTCCGCCTCGACACGCTCGACGTCGGCGGATTCGCCGCGCGGTGCGCTCTCTCCCGCCCAGACCCGCACCGCCCCGTCGAGCGGTCCTGGGTCGAGCGGTAGTGCCGGGAAGCCCGCGCCGTCACGTCCGCCGGCGACGTCGCCGCAACCTCCGACCACGGATGGGAGATCGTTATGACCGCCACACCCGAGTACGCGCGCCCTGTCCGGTTGCCGCGCCGGTCACGGCAAGGCGTCGTGATGGGCATGGACCCCTGGCAACTCGCCTTCCTCGCCACGGCGGCGCTGATCCTGCTGGTGTTCGTGAACAGGTTCGGCCCGCTGGGGCTGTTGTATGGGGCGCCGCTGTATCTCGGGTTCGGCGTGACCGCGCTCACCAGCATCCACGGGGTCTCTACCCCGCGGATGGCCGGGCTGTGGCTGATGAAGCAAGTCCGGCACGCCGGCGGCGCCACCACGCACACGTTCCGCCCCGAACGGCCACGCCTGGCCGGGACGCTGAACCTTCCCGGTACGCGGGCCTCGATCCAGCTGTGGGACACCGGCCAGGCCGGCGCCGTCTACAACCCCCACGACCGGTCCGTGTCCGTGATCGCAGAGCTCGAGGTGCAGGGGTTTTTGATGCATGACCTGCCGGAACGGTTCGACCTGGCCGAGCAGTTCGACCGGGTCCTGGGCCCGTTCACGCAACGCCCGGGGGTGAAGCGAGTGACGTTGCAGGAACGCACCTTGCCGACCACGATCCGCGCCGCCCGGGAACACTACGACACCGTCCGCCGCGTCCAAGACCTCAACCCGGACTCCCCGGTCGCGCACAACTATCAGGATGTGATGGACCGGTCCGAACGGTTCGAGGTCGCCCACCGCAACTACCTGATCCTCACCCTCGACCTGGTCGTCCTCGGCTCACAGCTGAAGGCGCTCGGCGGTGGCCAGGACGCGATTCTCGCCCTGGCGCAGATCGAAGCCGGCAACCTCGCCGACGCCCTGACGGCGGCGAAGATCACCGTGCGCCGCTGGCTGACCCCGCGCGACGTCGCCGCTCTGGGGCGGCTCGCGTTCGACCCGGAGTTCGCGGCGGTCGTGCAGAACCGTCCCGATGCCCTGACCGGGGTGGACCCGGTGGCGATTGGGCCGATGTATCTGGACGAACCCGCGCACCGCAACGGGATTGTCGTCACCGACTCGGGCGTGCACACCACCCTGTGGGTGCACGAATGGCCGCGCTCGGACTCGCCCGTCGGGTTCCTCGCCCCGATCGTGTTCGCCCGGCACCCGAACACCGGGGAGGCGATCACCCACATCCTGTCCATCGTGCTGACGCCGGTGCCGGTGTCGAAGGCGTTGAAGCGGATCCGGGAGGAGAAGAAGGTATGGCGGGGCAACGAGTCGCTGCGCGCGAAACGCGGCGCGGAAGGGTCCGCCGCGGATGCCGCGGACTGGCGCGCCTTGGAGCAGCAGGAGCAGGAGATCGCGAACGGGCACGGCGAGTTCCACTACGGCGCCTACCTCACCATCACCGCCCCCGACGAGGAACGCCTCGACCAGGCCCTGGCCGGGATGCGCAACGCGCTGTCACGTGCCGGGATGGAGGCGCAGGTCTTGTACTGCCAGCAGGCCGAAGCGTTGATGGTGAACGCCCTGCCCATCGGGTTGGGGATGAAGTGATGACCCGCCACACCGCCACCTTCACCCCCGCCGACCTCACCCGCCGGCAAAAGAAGGAACTGCGCCGCCAGATCGCCCAAGGGGCACCGCCCGAGAGGCCAGCACGGTCGTCGAGGAAAGACCGGTCTCTCCCGGAGGCGGCGGTGCCCGGTCCGTTCGGGCCGGGGCTGGTGCAGGGCGGGTACTGGAATCTCGCGAAAGCGGTCATCCCGGCCCATCAGGCCACCTCGCAGCACATCGCCGGGATCTACCCGTTCGTAGCCGACTCCGGCCTCGGTCACCGGGGCCCGATCCTGGGGGTGGATTTGAACGCGGACGCGCTGTGGCATTTCTCCCCATGGGAGGCGTATGTCGACTCCACCGAACGCGGCACCTTCTCCACCAACATCCTCGTGCTCGGCGCCTACCGGGGCGGGAAATCCGCCACCGTGAAAACCCTCGCGACCCGCTCCATCGCATTCGGGCACCAGGTCGTCGTCCCCTCCGACCCCAAAGGCGAATGGGTGGCCGTGGCCGAAGCCATCCCCGGCGGACGGGTGATCCGCCTCGGCGGCGGCACCGGCACCCGCCTCAACCCCCTCGACCGCGGACCCCGCCGCACGGACACGACCGATGAGCAGCACGAGCAGATGGTCAAGCAACGCCGCATCGGCACCCTGATCGCCCTCATCGAAATGACCCTCGGGAGCCGACTGACCGCGGTCGAGCATGCCGCGATCCTCGACGCCCTCGACCGGTGCATCGAACACACCGGCGACCAGCCGACGCTGCGCGGCGTCTACGAGCAACTCGGGCATCTCGCCGCGGACACGGATGCCGCCTTCCACGCCGCCGACGGCGCCATCCAACCCCGGTTCGTGCTGCGCCGGTTCGTCGAGGGCGACCTGTCCGGCCTGTTCGAAGACGCCTCCACCGTCACATTCGACCAGGACGCCCCCATCGTCGTGACCGACACCAGCGAACTGTTCGCCCGCGGCGACCTGGCCGCGCAACTGACCCAGGTGTGCTCCACCGCGTGGATCCAAGCCGTCATCAGCGACCGAGCCGCCCACCGCACCCGATACGTGGTCCGCGAAGAAGGATGGCGGGACATGACCTCGCTGGCATCCCTGCAGATGTTCCAACAGTGGCTCAAACTCAGCAGGCATTACGGGATCAGCAACATCGTGATCCTGCACAAGATGGGCGACCTGGACGCGGTCGGCGACGCCGACTCACTCCAACGATCCCTCGCGTACTCGATCGTCGGGGACATCGAAAACAAGTTCATCTTCCGCGTCAACCACCAAGAACAAACTGCGCTCCGCACCCGCCTGAACCTGCCCGCCCCGCACGTGGAGATGGCCCGGCTGCTGCGCAAAGGCGAGTTCCTCGCCTACGTCGGCCAGTACTCCTACCTGGTGGACTGCTTCGCCACCTCCACCCCGTGGGAGTACGACCTGTTCGCCACCGACGACGCCGTCACCCCCGCCGACCACGACGACGCCGAGCTCCGACTCATCGACCCCACCACCCTCGACACCTACTGGCCCGACCCCGACCCCATCCCGGAGACCAGCCTGGACGGGTGGCTCCTCCCCGATACCCGCGACCTCACAGAGGAGCTCTGATCATGAGCACCGTCACCCACCCCCGCACCTACGCGACCGTGACCGGCCCCCACGCCACCTTCGTCACGCTCGACGGGCACACCGAACCGATCACCGCCACCGGGGGCGAAGACATCCGGCACACGATCCTGCGCCGCGCCACCGACGAGGCCCGCCGCACCGGAACCCCGGTCGAACTGGTCACCTCCGGCGACCGCGGCGACCACCACCTCCTCATCGGCACCGATGGGGCCCTCACCCCGGTCACCCCTGTCACCACCGCATCCGACTCCACGAGCAGTTCCGACGACGCCCACAACAGGGGGCAGGGAAAGGAGGTGAGGGAACAGACTCCACGGCCGGATGGCCTCCGCGCAGGACCGCTGCCGGCTGTGGAGTCCCCCACACGCCCCACCTTCCTCACCTCCACCATCGACACTCCCGCCGCTTCTGCCTGGTGGCGGGGCGCGCTCGCCCGCCTCGGAATCACCGTGCGCCCCTCGGCGGCACAGCGCGAGCGGGCCGCGTGGACGGCGACCGTATCGCGGCAGTGGGCGGGATGCCGCACGATCGCCGTCGCGAACGGCAAAGGCGGCGTCGGTAAGACGATGACGTGCGCGATGCTCGCCGCCGTCTACGCAAGGGAAGGCAGCGGGCAGGTCCTCGCCTGGGACAACAACGACACCCGCGGCACCCTCGGCTGGCGCACCGAACAAGGCCTCTACGACACCACCCTCCGCGACCTACTCCCCGCCGCCCCCACCCTCCTCAGCCCGTCCGCAGGAGTGTCCGACATCACCCGGTTCGTGCACCACCAGGCCACCGACCGGTACGACGTCCTCCGCTCCAACCCCGAACTCCTCGCCACCGATCAACGCATCCAAGCGGCCGAGTTCGACCTGCTGATGCAGGTCGCCGCCCGCTACTACCGGCTCGTGATCTTCGACTCCGGCAACGATGAATCCGCCGAACGGTGGCTGCGGATGATCGACTCCTCCTACCAACTCGTGATCCCCACCCTCGCAACCCCCGAGTCCGCCGAATCCGCCGCCCTCCTCCTGGACGCGCTCCATGGGCGTGACGAGCGTTCCGCGGCACTGGCCGCGAATGCCGTCGTCATCGTCACCCAATCCGAACCTGCTCTGACCGTGGCCCGTCGCATCGCGGACGGGTTCGCCCCGCACGTCCGCGCCGTCCAGATCGTCCCGTTCGATCCCGCCCTCAAAGCCGGGCAGCTCCGCTTCGACGCCCTACACCGGCGCACCCGGGACGCCTGGCTGGGTGCCGCCGCGGCGGCAGCCGAGGCACTCTGAAAGAGAGTCGGTCATGTCGCAGGGTGTGCTGGGGAAGACGGTCGCGATCACCATCGCCGGCGGGGTCATCCTGGCGGTCGCGTTCGGCTTCCTCGCTGAGGCGATCACCGGGCTTGTCTGCGGCACCCGCCCCACACCGGACAGCCTGTTCGCTGGCCTCGGGCTTGCGATCACCGGCAACCCGGCCGGGTACGCAATCCCGGCCGGGTGCGCGATGCCGGTGGGGTGGATTCGCGTCGCCGACGTGGCCGCGGTCCTACTGGTCGCCGGGCTCGCCGTGTGGCTGGTGAGGGCGGTGCGCCGGTACCGGGAATCGGACCGGGCATTCATCGCGGACCTCCGCACCCGTCCCGGATTCGCCAGCACCTCCGAAATCCGCGACCACCTCTCCGCCCGCGCCGTCCTGCGCCGCGCCCAGCAACTCCGCCCCGACCTGGCCCGACCCACGCCCACCGACGTCGGGTGGCGGGTCGGGCGCGCCCGCGGCCAAGACGTATACGTCTCCATCGAAGACTCCGTCGCCCTCGAGGGGCCGCCCCGGTCCGGGAAGGGGTATCGGGTGTTGATCTCGGCGATCGTGGACTGGTCAGGACCACTGATCACCACATCGACCACAAACGACAACCTCACCGCGACGATGCGGATGCGGCAGGCGCGCGGAAACGTGCACGTGTTCGACCCGCAAGGGCTCTCCGGCATCCGTCACCCGCTCCGGGTCTCCCCGATCGTCGGCTGCGAGAACCCCCTGGTAGCGATGCAACGCGGGACCGCGATCATCACCGGCACCGCCCTGGGCGCCTCGACCACAAACGGGGAATGGGCCCAAGCCTCCGGTGTCGTCCTAGGCCGGCTGCTGCACGCCGCCGCCGTCGGCGGGAAGTCGATCGCGGAACTCTACGACTGGGGCACCAGCCCCGCCCAAACGCGAGACGCGGTCGACATCCTCAAAGCCGACGGCACACCCGGGTGGGGAGACAGCCTCGACGCCACCATCAGCGGGGACGAAAAACTCGTCTCCTCCATCTGGTTCGGCGTGCACGGCGCCGTCGCCCCGCTCGCCGTCCCGCAGATCCGCGACACCCTGCTCCCACACCCCGGCGACCCGACGTTCGACCCGCGCGAATTCCTCAACGCCGCGAACACCCTGTACTTGATCGGGTCCTCGTCGGGGGCATCGGCGATGGGCGGATGGCTCAGCGCTCTCCTGGATGACATCGTCGAAGTCGCCCGCACCACGGCGCTCGCCTCCCCCGGCTCCCGCCTGACCCACCCGCTCGGACTCATCCTCGACGAGATCGCGAACATGTTCCGATGGGGGAACCTGCCCCGCATCATGGCCGACGGCGGCGGCCGCGGAATCTGCACCTTCATCGTCCTGCAGGCTCTCTCCCAAGCCGAGACATCCTGGTCCCGGGCGGAGGCCGACACGATCTGGGCCGCCGCGACCGCGAAAGTGCTCCTCGGCGGGGCCAGCCACGTGAACCACCTCCGCGACATCGAATCCCTGCTCGGCACCCGCGACACCCAGCGCACGCTACGGTCCTGGACGACACGGGATGCCGGGCATTCCACCAACGAGCACCACGAACGCCGCCCCCTGATGTCGGTGGATGAGATCCGGCGTCTCCCGCCCAGCACCGGGCTGCTCGCCTACCGCAACCGGCGCAGCGTGCTGCTGGAACTCACCGGGTGGGACGAACGCCGCGACGCCGCCACCATCCAAACCGGCAAACACCAGACCGAGCAAGAGCAACGCGACGTGTTCGAGACACGACGCCCGTCCGCCCCCTCCCGGGCGGATGCAACGGAGGCGGTGATCGACGAATGAGCAACCACCGCAAACCCCCGATCATGAACCTGTACCGGTCCGGGTTCCTCCGCTCCCCGGCCTGGTTCGCCCGCCGGGACCGCTGGTTCACCCAACAGGCAGCGCTCGGGTGGCCACTGGTCTGCGCGGCCTGCGGTCGTCCCGCGTCGAAAAGGCAGCTGCAGTTGCACCACCTTGACTACACCGGGGTGACGATCATCCAGGGGCGGTACAAGGCGCTCGAGGCGCATGAGGACCTCATCCCGTTGCACGCGTACTGCCATGACCTGCTGCACCGCCTCATCGACCGCGACGTGGTCCTCTCCCGCAACCGCACCCGCCGAGACGCCACCCGCCTCGCCCTGGAACGCCTCCGCCCCGCTCTGCAATCCCCTGACGGGAGCCCGTCATGAATGACTACGAAGACCCCATCGATCTGGACGATGCGATCGCCGCGGACCTATCCGAGCTCGAACCCGACATCCGTTACGCCGGCTCCGCCCCGATCGGCGGGCACGTCGTGGACTGGCGCACCCTGACCGATCGGGATGCCCGCACTGAATGGCAGGCGTTGCGGGCGTGGGTGGAATGGTTCACGGTTCGGTATCGGATCTCCGAGTCCGTGGTTCCGCCGTGCTGGTACCAGCACGGGCATCTCGTCGAGGAACTCTCCGCCCTGCACGCCGCGCACACGGCCGCGCACACGGCCGCGTTCGACCGGTCCGATACCGGGTTCGGGCCGATCGGGTTCCACGAACGCCTCAGCCTCGCCATCCCCCGACTATCCCGCGCGTACTTCGGAGGATGCGCACGCGGACACGACCCCGCAAAACCCCGCTCCTGGAACACGAACGAGCAGGAATGGGACGCGTGGACCTGCCAGGCCCACGCCCACTGAGACCCCACCCGGGCGTCTCACCAATGAAAGGAAGCAGAGATGACCACCAAGATCCCGGTCACCATCGAGGGGAACCTCACCGGCGACCCCGAACACGGCACCGGCGAATCAGGCAACGAGTATGCCCGCTTCACCGTCGCGGTCAACGACCGGCGCCTCAACGAGACCACGAACCGGTGGGAAGACGCCGGCACCGTGTTCCATCGGGTCGTCGCGTTCAACCAACAGTCCCGGCATATCGCCGACTCGCTCCGCAAAGGCGACAGCGTGATCGTCGCCGGGGACCTGCGGTTCGGGACCTACACCGACAAGGAAACCGGGCAGACCCGCGAAACCCGCGACATCGTCGCGGACAACGTCGGCGCGTCCCTCAAGTTCTCCAGCGTCGAGGTGGACCGCACCCCAAAAGCTGAAAGGCCCGCAGCAGACGCTACGGGCCCGACAGCAGTACCGGCCTCGTACGCCGGCACCGGAGTGATCCGCTGACCTGAACCAACAGGAGCGGGGTGAGAGTCACTGTACTCTCGCCCCGCTCCGCTGCATATCCAACGCTCCCAGCCGTACGCGTGATGTAGATGCCACCCCGACTCGGTCTTGAAGACGTCAAAGACAAGACCTCCCCGACGCAGTCGGCTGCCTGGGGGGCCACCCACACAGCCCGTTGCCGTGCCTCAAGCGGCGGACCAGATTGACTCCCGCAAGCGCATCGGAGTGTCCATCACGCGCCACCCCCCGCGCCCGCATAGAACGTGCGCTCAGGGATGTCATGCTTTGGCGATGGCTGCCACTCTTCGGTCACATGTTGATCATGTGGCCGGCGAGGCCGTGGAAGGCTTCCTGCACGGCTTCGGACAGCGTCGGGTGCGTGTGCACGTTGCGGGCCGCTTCGAGGGCCGTGAGGTCCCACTTCTGCGCGAGCGTGAGCTCGGGGAGCAGCTCGGAGACGTCGGGGCCGATCAGGTGGCCACCGAGCAGCTCGAGGTGCTCGCCGTCGGCGATGAGCTTGACGAAGCCGATGGGCTCGCCGAGGCCGTTCGCCTTGCCGTTCGCGCTGAACGGGAACTTCGCGACCTTGACGTCGTAGCCGGCGTCGCGCGCCTGCTGCTCGGTGAGTCCGAACGAGGCGACCTGCGGCGAGCAGAACGTCGCGCGGGGCATCATCCGGTAGTCGCCCAGCGTCTGGGTCTCGGCCTTGCCGATGGTCTCGGCGGCCACGACGCCCTGCGCCTCGGCCACGTGGGCGAGCTGCAGCTTGGCCGTGACGTCGCCGATGGCGTAGATGCCGGGGACGTTGGTGCGCATGTAGTCGTCGATGTCGATCGCACCGCGGTCGGTGAGCTTCACGCCGGTGTTCTCCAGGCCGAAGCCCTCGACGTTCGCGGCGAAGCCGATCGACATGAGCACCTTGTCGGCCTCGATCGACGCGGGCGCGCCGTCCTTGGGCGTGTA
Organism: Paenarthrobacter sp. R1; assembly: GCF_030264015.1. Taxonomy (NCBI): domain Bacteria; kingdom Bacillati; phylum Actinomycetota; class Actinomycetes; order Micrococcales; family Micrococcaceae; genus Paenarthrobacter; species Paenarthrobacter sp. R1. Next base: position 107,055 of record NZ_CP127116.1, read on the forward strand.
GGTGACGGTGACCTTGTCGCCCGAGTCCACGACGGTCTCGACCTTGGTGGAGGTGAGGATGTCGACGCCGTACTTCTTGTACTGGCGCGCGATCTCCTTGGAGACGTCGACATCCTCGTTCGGGAGCGCCCGGTCGAGGAACTCGATGATCGTGACCTTGACGCCGTAGTTGACCATGACGAAGGCGAACTCCATGCCGATCGCGCCGGCACCGACGATGACGATCGAGCGCGGCAGCTCGCGCGTGAGGATCTGCTCCTCGTACGTCACGACGTTGTCGCTCAGCGTGACGCCGGGAAGCAGGCGCACCTTGGAGCCGGTCGAGATGATCGCGTTGTCGAAGGTGAGCTGCTCGGTGGAGCCGTCGGCCTTCGCGACGGTGATCGTGTGCGCGTCCACGAACGAACCGCGACCCTCGTACTCGGTCACCTTGTTCTTCTTCATGAGGAAGTGGATGCCCTTGACATGCGTCTCGGCCACCGTGCGGCTGCGGTCCCACGCGGTGCCGAAGTCGAACGTCACGTCACCGGAGATGCCGAACAGCTCGGCCTGGTGGTGGAAGACGTGGGCCAGGTCGGCGTTGCGCAGGAGCGCCTTCGAGGGGATGCACCCGACGTTCAGGCACACACCGCCCCAGTACTTCTCCTCGATGATGGCGACCGAGAGGCCGAGCTGAGCGCTGCGGACGGCTGCGACGTACCCGCCGGGGCCCGCGCCGAGAATGACGACATCGTAATGAGGCATGACCCGTGATTTGCTTCTTTCGACTCTCGAATAGGTTCGTCCTGCCCTGAACAACGGGGGCATGTTAGCCGATGCGCCAGCCACGGTCGACGTTAAGGCTGTGCGCGGAGACACCCCGGTTGAACAGGAGGAACTTCACGGCGTCGATGACGTCGTGAAGTTCTGCGAGCTTCCCACCGGGGGTCCGGCTTTCGTATGCTGCAACCGCTTCAGGTCGCGAAGCCCAGAAGGGGCTGTCGCCGATTATCCCCGGATGGAGAGCGTTGACCCGGATGGGTGCAAGCTCATGCGCCAAGGTGTTCATTAGCCCATCGATGCCGCCATTGACCGTGGACACTGTGGTGGATCCCGGGTACGGTGCGTCCTTGGCGCGGCCCCCAAACAGGACGATACCGGAGTCCACTGACGGCTCGATGCGGTCAACGAGTGTGTGGACGGTTTCGGCGTAGCCAATCAGTTTAAGGGTGATGAGTCTCCTCGCACGAGCGAGGTTGTAGTCACGGATGGTATTCGCATCGCGCTCGATCGCGCTGAGCACGATTCCATTAAGGCGGCCGATGCCGTCCAGTTGCGCAGCGATGCCTTCCGGCTCGGACAGGTCCAGGGCGATTCCGTGCGCCAAGGGGCCGAGCTCGGCCGCGACAGATTCAGCTGTCTGTCTACTTCGGCTGGTCACGATGACACGGTCACCGCTGGCCACGAGGTCCTTTGCTAGTTCCAGCCCAATCCCGCTCGAACTCCCAGCAATGAGCACCGTACGATCAGTCACGATCTCTCCTTTGATTGGACGACTGCTCCCTGACATCCGGGAGCATCCCTCTGCAATTCGGGTAACGCATCACAGTAGGTTTCGTCTCGTGACTTCTGCGATAGCGCCCCAGTCGGATGTCGCGAGCTCAGGATCGGCTAGGGCTCGTTCGAAGACCGAGAACAGGGCGGGCATCGTGGCGGGCTTCACGCCGCCGGCCTCGGCGAGGTCTCGAGCCAGGCCGAGGTCTTTGTACCCGAGCGCCATCGAAAAGGCCGGCGGCGTGTGTCTGTGCGCGGCGATCTCTCGCCCGTACTCTGTGTAGGCCACGCCGGCGAAGAGGCTGCTAGTGAGCAACTCGACGAACACTGAGGGATCGACGCCGCGCCTTTCGACCATCGTGACCGATTCGCCTAGAGCCTGCAACACGTGGATGAGGTTGTAATTGACCGCGACCTTGACCGCATTCGCGTCGGAGGGGACTTGCCCGATCCGCCAGACTCGTTTGCCTATCTGATTCAGATGAGGCAACACCGCGTCGATGTGGTCGCTGGCACCCGCGGCGAGCAGGTGCAGCTGCCCTGCGGCTGCCGCGGACGGGCGACCGAGAACGGGGCTGGACACATATCCCGCGCCGGCCGCGGCGAATCTTCCCGTGAGTTGGTCAGCCGCTGTCGGGCTGATCGAGGCCAGATTCACATGGATGCGGCCCGTTCTTGTCGTTCCATCGTTCAGAACCTCTTCTGCAGCCTGATCGTTGGCGAGCATGCTGAAGGATATATCTGCAGCGAGCGCCTCAGACGGCGTCGCCACCGGCACAGCACCGATGGCCACGAGATCTGCGAGGGGGCCGGGGGATCTGTTCCAGACCAACACACTGTTTCCTGCGGCGATGAGTCGAGCCGCGATCTTTGACCCCATCGCGCCGACTCCGAGAAAACCGAGAGTCGTCACGACTGACCGCGTCCCCATGTCGTGTTCAGGTGCGACTGACTATCACGATTGGTGTTGAGTGGACCATCGATCGTGTAGTACTGACGGCCGGCGACGATGAGCTCCTCCGCAGGGAACTTGGTGATGACTTCGCATCCATCGGCGGTGACGACAAGCTCCTCCTCGATCCGCGCGGCTCCCCACCCATCCGCTGAAGGCCAGTAGGTCTCCAGCGCAAACACCATGCCCTCCTCGATCGTCTCTGGATGATCGAACGAGGTCAACCGTGAGAAGATTGGCTTCTCCCAGATCGACAGCCCTACGCCATGCCCGTACTGCAAGGCGAAGGCTTCCATCTCGTTGGCGAAGCCGAACTCCTGTGCCTCGGGCCACACTGCCACGATGTCGGCCGTCGTCGCCCCTGGCTTCACGAGGGCGATCGCGCGGTCCATATACTCCCGAGCACGTGTGTAGGCGTCGCGCTGCTTGCTTGAGGCGGAGCCCACAGCGAATGTGCGGTAGTAACACGTGCGGTAGCCGTTCCAACTGTGCAGGATGTCGAAGAACGCCGGGTCGCCGGGCCTGATGAGCCTGTCCGAGAAGACGTGCGGATGCGGCGAGCAGCGCTCACCCGAGATTGCGTTGACTCCCTCGACGTACTCCGAGCCAAGGTCATAAAGCGTCTTTGCGACCACCCCGACGGCCTCGTTCTCCCTCACGCCAGGACGTAGGAACCGGTGTAGCTCCTCGTATGCGGCATCGACCATCGATGCAGCCTGGGTGAGCAAGCGAATCTCGTCGGGTGTTTTGATGCGCCGCGCCTCCATGAACACCTGCTGGCCGTCGACGACCTCGATGCCCTCCTTCTGCAGGGCGATCAGCACAGGAAGCTCGATCACGTCGACCCCGAGGGGCGCGTGGGCGAGTCCGAACTTCTCGAGTTCGCGCTTGATCTTCTTTGCCAGATCGGTCGCCATCTCGGCGTCCGGCGGGAAGGCGCCTCGCAGCGTCGAAAGACCCGCTCGTGCGCCTGACTCCAGTCGTGGCCGCTTGGCGCCCTCGTGGGGCGCGTGTGGGTCCGCGTCCATTTCGGATGTCGTTACGTCCAACCAGGGGTTGTACAGTGCGTGGTGCTTGGCCGCCGAACCGAAGTCCCACACGATCGGATCGGTGTTACGGGTGAGTAGGGCGAACCGGATCAACTTGTCCATCGCCCACGTGCCGATATGCGTCGCGCTCATATAGCGGATGTTCGAGAAGTCGAAGGCCAAGACTGCGCCCAAATCGGATCGATTGAGTTGCTCCTTCAGCCTTCTTAAGCGCGCATCCCGTAGTCGCTCGAAGTCAACACGCGCTTCCCAGTCGACCGCATTGGTTCCTGTTGTTCCGGTGTTCTTCATCAGATTGCAGCGATCGCGTCAATCTCGATGGAGGCGCCCTTGAAGAGCGAGTACACCCCGATCACGGTGCTCGCAGACGGCTCGTCGACTCTGACAACCCGGTCGCGCGTGTCCCGCCAGATCCCCAGCTTCTCCTGATCCAGTTCGGTGATGTAGACATTGACGCGGACGAGGTCATCGAATGACGCACCGCCCGCCTTGAGAGCGCGTTCGAGCTCAAGGTAGGTGAGTTCGATCGCGCGCGCGAAGTCCGCGGGCACCGAGCCGTCCTCTTCGAAGCCCACCGCGCCCGATACGAATAGCAAGTCCCCGGCGCTGACCTTGACACTGTCGGCGATACCCGGGATGACGGGCGCTGGATTGTGAGTGATTCGTCCGTTGGCCATGTCCACTCCTCAGAAGGTGAGAGGGAGGACCGTCCGCCGCGTCGACGTACTCGATAGCTCCCTAGATCTGTTCAGTCAGAACGATCATACATGGATCCAATTGTGAAGTGGTACTCAAATCCCCCTCAGGCCCGCGGTGGGATTATCGTGTCGTCCTGGCGCAGAACCTGACGCACGGATTGCAGTCGATTGATGTGCGCGGGTGCCGGCTGCCCGTCGAACTGTAGAGGACTCTCGCCCAGCGGCCCTGTCACGAACCAGATCCCACGAGCCGCCCGGTCCGTGTCGTTGCGGTACAGGTGCGGACGGTGCGAGTCGAAGCATATTGAGTCACCCACATGCAATGTGAACGAGTCGAAATCGAGGAGGAGCGTCAACTCACCCTCTATCAGATACCCGTACTCGGTCCCAGAATGTCGCATGAGCTTGCCTTCGGCTGAACTGGATGCACCCGGCTCATACGTCATAATCAGCGGATCGACCCCACGGTGCCCGGCATTCGCGAGTCGCTCCCAGGTGACACCGTTTTCCATCTCGATGGTGGGATTCGCCTCTGCGCGTTGTACTCCGAGGCGCTGAATCTCCCGCAGCGCAGCGGTCGGCGCGGCATCCGACGGGACGATCCCCAGCAGCTCGTCCAGGGATACGTTGAGGTGCGACACAAGTGCGTACAGCGTCGTGACGGAAGGATGGATCTTCCCAGTTTCTACTTGCGAGAGCATGCTCGGGGAGACCCCTATCGCTGAGGCAACCGCACGCAGACTCAGCTTCTGCTCTTCACGTGTTGCGCGGAGTCGTCGGCCCAGTTGCTCCTTCATGTCTCCTCCTCCATCTCTGGTCGGTTCGATCACAGGTGCGGAAGACGGAAGGTATTGAGTGTCGCTTCCGGACTTCGGCGGTTCGGGCTGGTTGGCGGTGTCCACACTCCGAGAATAGCGTCCTGCTGTCGTAGAACTGTCCAGGCGTTCAGTGTTCCTTGACGCACCGAACGCCTTCTGCGAGGCTGGACGGGCTACTGGGCGCGTTGCGTGGCCCGGAGGAATCTCATCGAAGGAGAGACTAATGACTGACGATGTTCGCATTGCGACCGTGGAAATCGCGGGCCCCGGGCGGAATCTTCTCAATCCCGAGGTGCTCCAGAGCATCGAGGACCAACTAATCGCTGCGGCAAATGACGCGGCGGTGGCCGGCATCATACTGACCGGAGCCGGCGACGATGCGTTCTGCGGCGGCCTTGATGTGCCGGCGATCAAGGCCGGCGCTGATCCCGTTCCCTTTTACCAGGGCTTGATCCGCGTGCTCAAGCTGCTGCCGACCTTGCCGAAGCCCGTTGCCGCAGCCGTGAACGGAGACGCTCTGGCGGGCGGCGCAGGATTCGTTGCTGCCGTTGACTATGTCGTCTCCGTCCCGGACGCGAAGATCGGCTCTTACGAAGTCAGCGTCGGAGTATGGCCGATCGTCGCTCAAGTCGCCCTCATCAAGAGGCTTGGGGCCCGTGCTGCGATCGAGAACATCGCCAGCGGCGAGCCGTTCACGGCGGAACGCGCGCGGGAGGTCGGGTTGGTCAATGCGCTCGCACCTGCTGACAGGGTCATCCAGGCAACCGAGGACTGGCTTCGATTGGTCGCCCGCGGCGGTGCCACGGTTGCCGGCGGGCGCCCGTCTGTCTATCAGGTCGAAGAGATGGCCTATGGCGATGCACTGGACGCGGCGCTGCACAGCATCACTGCGGCCTACGCCAAGTAGCACACACGTTTCAGGCGGTGGACGAGCTTTCGTCCACCGCCTGAAACGTGGGTGCTACCGGTCAATCCTGATTTCAGATAATTGCTGAGCGCTCTCCGACCTGGTGCCAGCTTCGGTTCATGAAGACGAGTCCTTCGCGCTCCGGTTGCTGATCGAGTTCTGCCGCCGTGTAGTTCGACTCGATCGCCTGTGCGATCACGATGGTCGATCCGCTCGCCTCCAGCCGATTCACCACCCGCGCGCGGATCCACGTGCGAACCGCATCAAACACCACTTCCCCGGTTGGGAGGCGGGACCAGATGGTCGAGTCCGCGAATCGGTCGATTCCGCTCGTCGCGCCAAGTTTGGCGATCTCGATGCTGTCTGGGCCGATGAAGTGGACGACGACAGTATTGGCATCTTTCAGGATGCGCGCACTCGAGGACGACGATGACACGGAGAAGATTAGCAGCGGCGGATCGGCGCTCATAGAGGCGACCGATGTGGCCGTGAGGGCGACTGGGCCGGTTCCTGCGTCTGCCGTTACGACGGTCACGCCAGCAGGATGCCGACGGAAGATCGCCCGGAAATCGTCTGCGGAGAGCGTGTCCAGGACCAGAGCGCCACCCCCACTGCTCGACTCCTGCGCGTGCTTCGGGGTAGGGCTTTCTGACGTCATGACTTCTACCATCCTTGGTGTGTGTCCAGCCGGTTCTCGTATGTGCCATCGCAGCGAACACTTTATTGTGACTTCTCACATCCGGGCCTTGTGTCCAGCCAGCATTTCAAGACCGGCTCGTCGCAGCGACCTGTGTTTATTCTGACTTACTTTTTATCGGAAGTCCAGCCTTGTGCGCGGGGTTGAGTTTGACGAATCACCGAGTCAGGTCGCTGTGAGGGCCGTCCCTCCCGCTAGTCGCCGGACTGTTGATCTGACCGATCAGGATGGTGTCGGCGACGATTACTCGGGGCTTGTCGACGCGAGTCCGGTTGGGGCCGGCTGTCTACGCAGGGGCGGTCCCGTCACGAACCGCGGTGCCCAGATCATCGGCGTCCACACGGGAGAACCTGGGTGTCCCTTAGCGTCGGGCGACGACGTGAAACGGGGCGCCCCATGACTCTCCGCCCGATAGCGAGCGCCTCTGCCCTGCGGGTGACGATGCGTCATAGACACCACGAAGACCTACCAGCCGGGGCCGCTCCCGCGAACAGGACACACTCGATGTCGTCTTGGCTGCGCCCGACCGCCTCGAGGCAGTCAACCCCACACGCGAAGCAATTGCGTTCGCCGCCGCATGGAAGCACCCGAAGCCAGGAGAGTCGGAAGCCGTTTCTGCGCCAGGCCGTCCCCGCGCGCCCGCAAGGCTGGATCAGCTGGAACGATCGCCGACCGCTTGCGCGAAGCGCGTTAGCGCCACTCCCACCACACAGTGGGAAGTGCCTCGAGCGCCGCGACGGCCTCGTACGACCAGGAGCCGGCAAGGTCGAGCGTGGCGCCGGTCGCTTCGTGCTCGCGCAGTTCGAGGAGTTCAGCGTCGAGAATCGAGGGATCTTCACCCCGGCGACGCGCTCGATCCCTCGTCGATCCGCGCGAGCAGGGAGACGGGTGCTGCATCCGTCCGCTATCCGAGCAGGAGGTAGGACATCGTCATCGCACCAGTTCGCTATCCGGTGCCCGGCATCTTGCCAGGCTCGTCCGGGTCGGACGAGAGGTCAATGGCATCTACCTCAAGGTACTCACCGACAAGACTGGTTCGCTCATCGCCGCGGCTGCGCAATCGGGTCTGATTTTCGCGATGGGCCCGGCAGAGCTCGAGCGGCCGGTCGTCGTGTTTGGGGAGAAGGACGGGGTCGCGTTCCAGCTGCTCGACGGCTCGAAAACATGGTCGTGGACGCGAATTCATCGCTCGCCCTGCCGAGCGATGATCTGGTTCGCGCGAGAGAACAGCGAGTCGCCGGTGAGGATCGCGACGTTGTTGGCCCTCGCGCGCGTCGACCGCCTCGTCAAAGAGGTGGGCGTCACCGACCGAATTGCCGACGCCGCGAGCCGCTACCTCTATGAAGCCGTCGGCAAGCGGGTGCGGCCGGCGTTGGCGCTCATCACCGCAGCTGGACGATGTTGAGTATCGATGTCATCGAGGACGCGACAGCACTCGAGATGATGCACCTCGGTTCGCTGTACCACCACGATGTGAAGGATGCCCCTGACAAAATGCCGTGCGGTACCCAGTGCGCACGCAGTTTGGCCCGCCTTCACCAGCGATGCGAGTTCGCTGGATCGCTATGCGGTGAGTGTGCGGGCGAAGAGACCCCAGTCCGGCGAGGAGAAGCGATTACTGCTTTGGACGTCTCCCTTCTCGTTCGGCCATATGGATCCAAATGCCGATTGTTGGGGGAGGGGCTGGTTCGGGATCGAAGTGGCTCCCATCCCGAACCAGCCGGGGGCTCAAACCAGAGGCGTAACGGAATCCCCATCTTCGCGGCCGAGAAGGGCCTTCCCGTAAAGCTCGTAACCGAGCGCCGGAAGAACGAACGCGTGCCGTGACGCGACTGCCTGGTCACGCCAAAGGCGCTGCAACGGGTTCACTTCCGCGAAAGCTCCCGACCCGTGCGCGGTGAGCAACATCTCAATGGCGCGAGCGGTGTGCTCGACGATCCAGCCCACGTACGCACGATTTCGAGCTCGGGTCAAGTAGTCCGGATAGACGCCCTGAGCAGCGGGGATGTCGATCTCGTCAGTGGCGCGGTGGGCGAACCCTTCCGCAGCTTCCAGCAGCAGCGCGGCCTTGGCGATGTCGAGTTGGAATGCGATCGAGTCACTCTGTCGCTCGAAGCTTGTGTATGCGATGGCTTTCGAGTCTGCCTTCGAGATCACCCTCTCTAGCACGGCACGGCCCATGCCGAGCTGCGGGCCGACGAGAATGATGTTCAGCACGGGAATCCACCCCGCCCGGTAGACCGCGGGAGTGTCCTCGGTCGTGCCAGGGTAGGTGCCTCGCAAGGCAGGTTCCCCACGCATCACACGGTGATCGGGAACGAAAACGTCAGTCGCGCTGAGCGCGTTGCTTCCGCTCGAACGCATGCCGGCCACATGCCAGATGTCCTTGAAGCCGAGATCCGAGCGCGGGATCAGCAGTTGCGCGGTGTCAACGAAGTCACCATTCTCGTCGACGAGCTCGGCCCCGAGAATCGCCCACTGCGTGTGCCACGATGCCGAGTTGTAGCTCCACTCCCCGCTGACGAGGTACCCACCATCAACGCGCTGGGTCTTACCGTTTGTGGCTAGGACCACGGAGACCTTTGCGTTGCGATCCTCACCCCACACATCATCCTGCGCCTTCTCGGGATAAAGCGCGGTCAGCCAGTTCGCGATGTTGGTGAGCGCGACGACCCAGGCAGTCCCGCCGTCGCCCTTGCCGACGGCTGCGCCCACGTCGACCTGCGCACGAGAATCACCTTCATATCCTCCATACTTGGCTGGCTGCGTCACCCGGAAGGCTCCGATTGCCTCGAGGGCATCGATCGACTCCTGCGACACGCGTCGTTCTGCTTCGCCTTGCGCTGCGTTCTTCTCAATCAGCGGGCGGATCTCATCGATCCTCTCCAGGAGGGCGGAGATGTCAGGGGGCAAACTGCTATCGACCATGGAACGGTCTTCCTTTCGCTCTGAAATGGTTAGTGAAGTCTTCTGTAGCTCACTGCAGTGGAACACCGTTCAGCTCGCACCGGGTTCGGACAGGGTCTCGGTTCGCCCTCCCGCGATCTACTGGATATCCGAGGAGGATCGGGGCAGCGTTGTCGGCGCATCGACGCCTCCTTCCTCAACCCTGAGGTCAGGTTCAGCGCACGGATGCACTTTAGTCCTACCTGACGTTTTCACAGCCTGTGTAGTCACAATAAACGAGTGCAAGTTCCGAAAGCAACACTCGGCTTTACAGCCCGCCCCGTTCATGGGTCAGTCGCCGCCGGTTCAAGGCAGCTCATCTCCGAGCTTCCCGAAGCGAGCGGCCTGGTGGTCCTCGCGCCGATCAACATCGCATAGTGGCCGTTAGTCTGGCGCGATTTCGGCAGCAGTTCACCAGGCCGGATCGCCTCGACTGACACCCCTGTGGAGTCACGCGGGTCGCTCTCTGAACCTGTACAGGAGCTTCGACCGCGAAGCCCTGCTGTTCAATCGGCACAAGTGACTGTCGTGACCATTCGAACAGGATGTGTGCTATGCATCGAGATGGAGTGATGACCAATTGCTGGCCCCTGCAATACCGGACCCTCGGTCTGACGCGTGGCCTACCGCTGAGAAACTCAATGGCTGAGGGCACGACCACCGCGTCGACGACCGAAGCGGCGTCCATGCCCTCAGCGGTTGAGCCTTCGCTAAATCGGCATGACGAACTCGTCGATGCCGAGCAGCGACTTCCCGTACGTTTCCTTCGAAACGCCCACGTTCACCATCGCATGACGGCTTGCCGTTTCCGAGTCCCTCCATACCTGCTGAAGTGGGTTCACCGAGGCAAAGGCGGCCGAACCGATAGCAGTGAGCATTTTATCGATGGACTCTCGACATAGCACCGCTATGGTCGCCGAATCCATCCGAATACGTGCGCGCGTTGCCCGATCGATTTGACCACGATTGGTTACCGCGGCGGCATCGATGTCATAACTAGCTCGCCGCCCAAGCATGCGTGCAGTGTCAATCGCGTTCGCAGCCTCGGCGACCGCAATCTGGTTCGTCGGCGCGTCGCTCCCCTTTGCATACTTTGTGTATGTGACGCCGCGCGTCGGAAGCTTTTCGAGAGCATAATCCAGAGCTGCCTGAGCAAGTCCGACTTGAGCCCCAACGAGCACTAGATCGAAGTTGGGGGTCGTAGGCGTGAGATATTCGAGCTCATCGGTGAACTCGGACGCGTAGTTTCCTTCGACTAGATTGTCATAGCTTTGAGTGCGGTAGTCCGGCGCGAAAACCTCTGTGCCGACGACTGTGTTGCTCCCAGAGCCACGCATTCCTGCGACATACCACGTGTCTTCAAGCGTGACCTCGTCCATCGGAACGAGAGTCATCATCCGTACCGGTGCGCCATCAATCTCGACGACGAACCCGAGATTCACCCATTGTGCGTGGAGGGACCCTGACGCGTACGGCCAACGGCCGCTGATTACATAGCCACCGTCAACCTTGCGCGCCGATGCGGTAGGGCCGGCAGCAGGATTCAATGCAGTGGTGATGCGTGCACGCGGATTCGCGCCCCAAATGTCGTCCTGGGCCTCGCGTGAGTAGGTGCCGACGCTCCAGGCGTTTGAGTTGAGCAACGCAAACGCCCAAGCTGTACCCCCATCTCCCCGTGCGATTTCGGCGGTGAGCTCGAACAGCGTTCGAAAATTGCTCTGGAATCCGCCATAGCGACGAGGAGTGCAGACCTGGAAGAGGTCAAGAAGGATTCCTTCCGACGCGGACTCCGCCGGCGAGACCTCGTGGGCCGTCCGTGTGAATTTAACCATCGACCGCCCCACAATTGCGCGACGAATCCACCACGCGCGGAGGGCGACCGAATCGAATTGCGAGGATCTGCGTATCGATCCCTCGGATGACCCGATTGGCCGATCATGCGGTGGTTTGAGCGCGAAGAGTCCATCGCCGACCTGTGCAAGACTGCCGTTTGTTGTGCGCGTCAGCACTGCTCAAGCCGGCGATTCCCGACGCTGCTCGCTCCTGAGCGATCAGTTCCGTGCGGCCAGGCGCCGGCCGGATCGGCCGTACAAACAGCCGGATCGCGTCTGCCGCGACAAGGCACACTCGTCGAGCGTGATCCGTAGGCATCTATATGGGCGCAGCATCATCGCCGACACCTCGAACCCTCTCCTCAGCACGGACACCGCACACGCCGCGGACTGAAGGGTGGCCGGCCAGTGAACGACGACGTCGACAACTACATGGCCCGAAACACCGTCGAACGAGGATGAACGAAGACGATAGGCGATGGCGCGAACCCGCGGCCGGTTACGACAAGCTCGCCCCCACTTGCCGCTGCGGGCGCTCTTCTCGGGCCCCATCGCTTTCTGGCTGAAGCGGTTAGGAGACGTGTCTCGATGCGGAATAGCTTGCAAGGCTCTGTTGCAAAAATCGTGAAGCTTGAGCATGCTTGGCGGAGATTGGACGGACGGAACGATGACGGATTTCAAGTGGCGCCATTTCCAGGGTGATGTGATCCTGTGGGCGGTGCGCTGGTATTGTCGCTATCCGATCAGCTATCGCGACCTTGAGGAAATGCTGGCGGAACGCGGCATTTCGGTCGACCATACGACGATCTATCGCTGGGTCCAGTGCTACGCCCCGGAGATGGAGAAGCGGCTGCGCTGGTTCTGGCGGCGTGGCTTTGATCCGAGCTGGCGCCTGGATGAAACCTACGTCAAGGTGCGGGGCAAGTGGACCTACCTGTACCGGGCAGTCGACAAGCGGGGCGACACGATCGATTTCTACCTGTCGCCGACCCGCAGCGCCAAGGCAGCGAAGCGGTTCCTGGGCAAGGCCCTGCGAGGCCTGAAGCACTGGGAAAAGCCTGCCACGCTCAATACCGACAAAGCGCCGAGCTATGGTGCAGCGATCACCGAATTGAAGCGCGAAGGAAAGCTGGACCGGGAGACGGCCCACCGGCAGGTGAAGTATCTCAATAACGTGATCGAGGCCGATCACGGAAAGCTCAAGATACTGATCAAGCCGGTGCGCGGTTTCAAATCGATCCCCACGGCCTATGCCACGATCAAGGGATTCGAAGTCATGCGAGCCCTGCGCAAAGGACAGGCTCGCCCCTGGTGCCTGCAGCCCGGCATCAGGGGCGAGGTGCGCCTTGTGGAGAGAGCTTTTGGCATTGGGCCCTCGGCGCTGACGGAGGCCATGGGCATGCTCAACCACCATTTCGCAGCAGCCGCCTGATCGGCGCAGAGCGACAGCCTACCTCTGACTGCCGCCAATCTTTGCAACAGAGCCGTCTGGCGCATGTCGATCGCCCAGCCGACGACCTTGCGCGAGTAGACGTCGATGACACAGCAGCAGTAGATCTTCCCTTCGCGGGTGGGGTGCTCGGTGATGTCCGTGCACCACAGCTGGTTAGGAGCGGTCGCGGTGAAGTTGCGGTTGACCAGATCCTCGGTCGTTACGAGATGTTCGCGATTTACATACCGTTTGCGGGTGCCGGCCAGCCCGCGCAAGCCCGTGCGTGCCATCACCCGCGCCACCTGGTCCCGGCCGACGCGGATTTCCGCCCGTGCCCGAGTTCGGCGTGCACACGGCGGGCGCCGTAGCAGCCGCGGGAGGCGCGGTGGATGTTCGCGATCGTCTCGGCGAGCATCTCGTGGCAGATCGTGCGCTGGCTCATCGGTCTGTCGCGCCTGCCCGGTGGCCGCGGTCGGTGACGCGGAGCACGCGGCAAGCGGTTGCGATGCTGATGCCCTGCCCGGTCAGGGCCGCGACGACCGGGAACCGCCTTTTGGGCGGATCCTCTCGTCCTTCAATATTGACGCGGCAAGACGAGTGGCGGAGAGCTCTTCTTCAAGCTCCCGGATTCGACGGCGCGCATCAGTCAGCTCCGCGGTCAGCGTGCTGTCGACGCCAGGGATATCGCCAGCATCGATGCGCTCCTGGCGCCATCGATAGATCGTCGCTGCCGAGATCCGCAACTCTGCGGCCAGCTCTCCTGCGTCGCGGCCGTCGTGAACAAGCGCGAGCACGCGCTCACGGAACTGGGGTGAGTACTGACGAGGCATGGACGTAAGGCTCTCTCTACGGGGCCAGATTCGCACAACAGAGCGGAACGAAACTCATTAGACGTCATCGGGCGGCTTGGGAGGCGGGTGTTCCCAAGGGTGTGTCGAGGCCAGCGTAGTAGTCGGCCTCAACGTCGGCAGGGGCGCGCATGTCGAGCTCTCCGTGGAGGCGCTGGTTGTTCCACCACCACACGTACTCGAGCGTCGCGAGTTCGACCTGCTCGACCGTGCGCCACGGGCCGCAGCGGCGGATCAGTTCGGTCTTATAAAGCCCGTTGACGGCCTCGGCCATCGCGTTGATGCTCCTATATTTCGCAAGTCTGTCAGGCGGCAGACGTGAGCGCGATTTCTCCTCGTGTGGCCGCGCTGTCCGGAGGCGGCAGCAGGTGGTAGATCTCGCGGGCGAGGTAGCGCTTGAGGCATCGAATGATCTCCCGCTTCGAGAGTCCCTCCGCAGTGCGTCGAGTGACGTAATCGATCGTTGGCTGGTGCCATCGCATCCGCACGATCACGACACGATAAAGCGCGGCGTTGGCCTGCCTGTTACCGCCACGATTCAAGCGATGGCGACCGTTCGTCTTGCCCGATCCGGCGGGGATGGGACACGCACCACACATCTTCGCGAACGCGGCCTCGGAGTGGATGCGCGTGCTGTTGTCGCCCGCGGTGATGAGCATCTCGGCGGCGATGTCGAGGCCGATCCCGACGGCTTCGACCAGGCGTGGCGCGATAGCTCTGGTCTGCTTCTTGAGGTGCCGGCTGTGGATCTTCACTTCCTCGTGGAGGTCGAACCAGCGTCGTGCCAGCGATCCGAGAACGTGCCGCATCGCTGCTTCCGGGTCGGTCAGCGAGGTGTTTGACGGGAGTTGCGCGCATGCGGCGACGAGCTTGAAATCGGTCAGGTGCTCGAGTTCGGCGCGGAGTTCGTCGCTCGCGGTGACGAGGGTCGCTTTGAGCGTGATCATCGCCGTGGTCCGCGATTTCACCGCAGTATCGCGGGCGATCTTGATCAACCGCAGCGCTTCGATCTCGCCGTCCGCGGTCTTCGGCTGCGCCATCGTCATGCCCGAAAGCACTTGGCGGGCGGTGTGCTCGGCATCGACAGTGTCGCTCTTGCCAGACATGCGACGCTCCCCGCGGCGCGGTGGGCGGTGAACCTCACGAACCGTGGTGCCGTGGCGGCGAAGGAAGCGGGCAAGCCCAACACCATAGGAGCCGGTGCCCTCGACGCCGAAGGCGATCAGCCGTCCGTCTGCCCCGACGTGGTTAAGCCTCGATCCACCGGTGCGGCGGGGTTCTGAGCGGGTGCCGTGACACGGAAATGCCCCTCTGATCAGGAAGAATAGAGCTTGTCTAAGGTCCTATTCGCCCGATCCGAGAGGCATCTCGTAGATGCAATTCAAGCACGCCCCGGCCGCGGTGTCCGCGGTCTTCGACGATCCGAATCTGGTGTCGGCCGCGGGTCTGGTCCCGATGCTCCGGCTCGCGCAGCACGCGGGGGTGGATCGGCTCGCGCAGGCGCGGTTGACCGTGCCGACGGACAAGGGCTCCAACGCCGGTTCGAAGGTGATGGCGCTGGTGGCGGGGATGGTCGCCGGGGCGGACTCGATCGACGACATGAACGTGCTGCGCCACGGCGGGATGGGCCGCCTGTTTCACCGGGCGTATGCGCCGTCGACGCTGGGATCGTTCCTGCGCGAGTTCACCTTCGGGCACGTCCGCCAGCTCGACGCCGTCTCCTCTCGCGTCGTTCAGAACCTCGCCGGTCAGACGCCGCTTCTGCGGCTCCGAGACGGGGAGCGGGTGATGGTGGATCTGGATGACACGATCATCGAGGTGCACGGGTATCAGAAGCAGGGCGCGGGGTTCGGGTACTCCGGCGTGCGCGGCTTGAACGCCCTGATCGCGACAGCGTCGACGTCATCGTCGGCGCCGGTGATCCTCGGTCAGCGGCTCCGACAGGGCAAGACCGGGTCTCCGAAGGGTGCCGCGAGGATCGTCGGCGACGCCCTGGCGACTCTGCGCCGGATGAGCCTCGGGAACGGGGCGCGGCCGCTGCTGCGGGCGGACTCCGCGTTCTACGGCCACGCCACCATCGGCACCGCCATCACCGCCGGCGCGGACGTGTCGGTCACCGTCCGGATGGACCCGGCCGTGAAAGCCGCGATCGCCACCATCGCCGAGGATGCGTGGGAGATGATCGAGTACCCGAACGCGATCCGCGACGAATCCACCGGGCGGTGGATCTCCAAAGCCGAGGTCGCCGAGGTCCCGTTCACCGCGTTCCGGTCGAGGAAGAAGGCCGAACGCATCGAGGGCCGGCTCGTGGTCCGGCGCATCCCCGACCTGGGCCCGACGCGGGTGGAGCAGCCGACGCTGTTCGACGTCTTCCGGCATCACGCGTTCTTCACCACCACAGCGAAGAACGCGATCGGCACGGTGGTCGCAGACAAGACCCACCGCGGTCACGCGATCATCGAGCAAGTCCACGCCGACCTCAAAGCCGGCCCGCTCGCGCACCTCCCGTCCGGAGTGTTCACCGCGAACAGCGCCTGGCTCGTGCTCGCCGTGATCGCATTCAACCTCACCCGCGCCGCCGGGATCATCGCCGACCGGGCCGGACGGCTCGCGAAAGCGACAACCGCGACCATCCGCCGCACCCTCGTCACGGTGCCGGCGCGGCTGGCGCGCTCCGCGCGCCGCATCACACTGCACCTCCCGAGCACCTGGCCCTGGGAAGCAGCGTTCGCGCGACTGTTCGCCGTCACCCACGCGCCACCGCCATCGGTAGCCACCTGACCATCGCCGCGCACGGCACGATCGACAACCCAGTGGACGACCGGGATGCGATGCCCGGAACTCAGCCCTGCCCTCAACACATCACCGCGCGCCCCCCGCGACGAACCGCGCCACCGAGGTTCATCGGTGGATCGAGGCTAAGCCGTGGTAGTCATCAATCTTCCAAAAGGAATCCCTCGAGCTCAAGGAGGATGGTCACTTCCTTGCCTACAACCAGCCCACCCGTCTCGATAGTTGCGTTCCAGGTGAGGCCGAAATCCTCTCGATTGATCGTCGCCACCGCGGATGCTCCAGCCCGATACCGCCCGTCCGTGTCAGGCCCGAATCCACCGAATTCGACCTTGAAGGCGACAGACCGTGTGACGCCACGGATGGTCAGATCACCATTGACTATATAGCAGTCGCTACTAAGGCTTGCGCTCTTTGATTCAAACTGGATGGTTGGGAAGTTTTCCACATCGAGGAATTCCGCGGATCGAAGATGAAGGTCGCGAGCTTCGAGATTCGTGTTGACAGACGCCGCGTCGACTGTTGCCGTGAGGGAGAAGACAAGCGGGTCTTCGGTTGCTATCAGGCTAGCGGATTTCACACCGAACGAGCCACGCACCTTCGACACCATCATGTGCCGAACAGTGAATCCGACTTCGCTGTGATCGGGATCAAGAACCCACTCTCCCGGGCGAAAACCGGGTAGATCGCCAACTGTATTCTGCATCTTATTTCCTCTCAGAGACACGCGAATGTCAGATTGCGATCACGAATTCTTCGTCGCCCAAGAGAGTTCTTCCATAGCACTCCTTTGAGACACCCACGTTGACCATTGCATGACGGCTCGCTGTTCCTGCGTCGCGCCAGATCTGCTGGAGCGGGCTTGTTGAGGCGAATGCTGCCGAACCCACAGCGGTCAACAATCTCTCGATCGCCTCACGACACTGCACCGCGATAGATGCGGTGTCCATCCGAATTCGCGCGCGAGTAGGTAGATCGATGGCGCCGCCATTGAATACTGCCGCCGCGTCGATGTCGTAGCACGCGCGTTTAGCCAGCATGCGTGCTACGTCGATCGCGTTCGCAGCCTCGGCAACTGCGATCTGGTTGGAGGGTGCTTCGCTTCCCTTTCGATACTTCGTTTTGGTGACACCTCGTTGGGGGAGGATTTCGAGGGCGAAGTCGAGGGCTGCCTGCGCAAGGCCGATCTGTGCCGCAACGAGGATCAGGGTGTGGTTGGGGGCGAGAGGCGTGAGATACTCAACCTCGTCGACGAACTCCGATGCGTAGTTACCCTCCATCAGGTCTACGAACGTCTGAGTTCGATAGTCTGGCGCGAAGAGATCTCTGCCAACGATCGTGTTGCTTCCCGAGCCGCGCATGCCGGCGACGTACCAAGTGTCTTCGACAGTAACTTCGTTGATTGGCAGGAGTGTCATCATCCACACTGTTTCACCGTCGATCTCGACGTCGAACCCTAGCTCCGCCCACTGCGCGTGAAGCGAGCCCGAGGCATATGGCCAGCGGCCACTGATTAGATAGCCCCCATCGACCCGACGTGCCGACGCAGTAGGACCGGCAGCCGGGCGGGTCGCTGTTGTAATCCGTGCGCGAGGGTTGGCACCCCAAATCTCATCCTGGGCCTGTCGCGAGTAGGTGCCGACGTCCCACGCATTGGAGTTGAGCAACCCGAACGCCCAGGCAGTCCCGCCGTCTCCCCGCGCGATTTCCGCCGTCAGGTCGAAGAGGGTCCGGAAGTTCGCCTGGAATCCGCCGTACCGACGCGGGGTGCAAACCTGGAATAGGTCGAGCTCCTCCATCTTGTCGATCACAACCTGTGACACGCGGCGATCCCGATCGCTGTCCAGCGCGTGTTCTCGAACGAGAGGGTATAGCGACCGCGCTTTTTTCATTAGATCGGCATCCGGCTGCGAGATCCTTGAATCAGGACCGGATACATCTACGGGCACGGTTGTCCAGGCTGGCGATCCCATCTTCATTCTCTCCTTTGAAACTGCAGTATGTCGCGTCCATCATCTTCGGCCAGCATGAATCTACACTGATCACGTTTATGATAGATGAACAGATCGGTCAGTGTCTACTGGCGATCTCGTGTTCAACGCGAGATTTAGTTAGGCGAGCTGAACGTGCTGGGGCAGCAGCCGCAGAACGCCTGCTAACGAGGGAAGCCAACCACCAAACCAGGTGGGACTCTCGCCTTCGCGGTGCCACGTCGTCTCGACTCATGTCACAGTCGCTAAACCGAGCTGGGCGCAAGATCCGTATCCGTGCCAGATGGTCAAGGCCGCGGACGGGGTGTATCGGTGATCGTGTGATCCCTCGTGTTCGGGGTTATGCGGTGAGGGCTCGGAGGTCGGGTTCGATCACCTCCTCGGTGTCGGGTTCGCCGACGCGCCGTGCGGCGGCGAGGGCTCTGTTGCAAAAATCGTGAAGCTTGAGCATGCTTGGCGGAGATTGGACGGACGGAACGATGACGGATTTCAAGTGGCGCCATTTCCAGGGTGATGTGATCCTGTGGGCGGTGCGCTGGTATTGTCGCTATCCGATCAGCTATCGCGACCTTGAGGAAATGCTGGCGGAACGCGGCATTTCGGTCGACCATACGACGATCTATCGCTGGGTCCAGTGCTACGCCCCGGAGATGGAGAAGCGGCTGCGCTGGTTCTGGCGGCGTGGCTTTGATCCGAGCTGGCGCCTGGATGAAACCTACGTCAAGGTGCGGGGCAAGTGGACCTACCTGTACCGGGCAGTCGACAAGCGGGGCGACACGATCGATTTCTACCTGTCGCCGACCCGCAGCGCCAAGGCAGCGAAGCGGTTCCTGGGCAAGGCCCTGCGAGGCCTGAAGCACTGGGAAAAGCCTGCCACGCTCAATACCGACAAAGCGCCGAGCTATGGTGCAGCGATCACCGAATTGAAGCGCGAAGGAAAGCTGGACCGGGAGACGGCCCACCGGCAGGTGAAGTATCTCAATAACGTGATCGAGGCCGATCACGGAAAGCTCAAGATACTGATCAAGCCGGTGCGCGGTTTCAAATCGATCCCCACGGCCTATGCCACGATCAAGGGATTCGAAGTCATGCGAGCCCTGCGCAAAGGACAGGCTCGCCCCTGGTGCCTGCAGCCCGGCATCAGGGGCGAGGTGCGCCTTGTGGAGAGAGCTTTTGGCATTGGGCCCTCGGCGCTGACGGAGGCCATGGGCATGCTCAACCACCATTTCGCAGCAGCCGCCTGATCGGCGCAGAGCGACAGCCTACCTCTGACTGCCGCCAATCTTTGCAACAGAGCCCGCCGGCGAGGTGCTCGTCGCGCAGCTCGCAGTCGGGCTCTGTTGCAAAAATCGTGAAGCTTGAGCATGCTTGGCGGAGATTGGACGGACGGAACGATGACGGATTTCAAGTGGCGCCATTTCCAGGGTGATGTGATCCTGTGGGCGGTGCGCTGGTATTGTCGCTATCCGATCAGCTATCGCGACCTTGAGGAAATGCTGGCGGAACGCGGCATTTCGGTCGACCATACGACGATCTATCGCTGGGTCCAGTGCTACGCCCCGGAGATGGAGAAGCGGCTGCGCTGGTTCTGGCGGCGTGGCTTTGATCCGAGCTGGCGCCTGGATGAAACCTACGTCAAGGTGCGGGGCAAGTGGACCTACCTGTACCGGGCAGTCGACAAGCGGGGCGACACGATCGATTTCTACCTGTCGCCGACCCGCAGCGCCAAGGCAGCGAAGCGGTTCCTGGGCAAGGCCCTGCGAGGCCTGAAGCACTGGGAAAAGCCTGCCACGCTCAATACCGACAAAGCGCCGAGCTATGGTGCAGCGATCACCGAATTGAAGCGCGAAGGAAAGCTGGACCGGGAGACGGCCCACCGGCAGGTGAAGTATCTCAATAACGTGATCGAGGCCGATCACGGAAAGCTCAAGATACTGATCAAGCCGGTGCGCGGTTTCAAATCGATCCCCACGGCCTATGCCACGATCAAGGGATTCGAAGTCATGCGAGCCCTGCGCAAAGGACAGGCTCGCCCCTGGTGCCTGCAGCCCGGCATCAGGGGCGAGGTGCGCCTTGTGGAGAGAGCTTTTGGCATTGGGCCCTCGGCGCTGACGGAGGCCATGGGCATGCTCAACCACCATTTCGCAGCAGCCGCCTGATCGGCGCAGAGCGACAGCCTACCTCTGACTGCCGCCAATCTTTGCAACAGAGCCGTCTGGCGCATGTCGATCGCCCAGCCGACGACCTTGCGCGAGTAGACGTCGATGACACAGCAGCAGTAGATCTTCCCTTCGCGGGTGGGGTGCTCGGTGATGTCCGTGCACCACAGCTGGTTAGGAGCGGTCGCGGTGAAGTTGCGGTTGACCAGATCCTCGGTCGTTACGAGATGTTCGCGATTTACATACCGTTTGCGGGTGCCGGCCAGCCCGCGCAAGCCCGTGCGTGCCATCACCCGCGCCACCTGGTCCCGGCCGACGCGGATTTCCGCCCGTGCCCGAGTTCGGCGTGCACACGGCGGGCGCCGTAGCAGCCGCGGGAGGCGCGGTGGATGTTCGCGATCGTCTCGGCGAGCATCTCGTGGCAGATCGTGCGCTGGCTCATCGGTCTGTCGCGCCTGCCCGGTGGCCGCGGTCGGTGACGCGGAGCACGCGGCAAGCGGTTGCGATGCTGATGCCCTGCCCGGTCAGGGCCGCGACGACCGGGAACCGCCTTTTGGGCGGATCCTCTCGTCCTTCAATATTGACGCGGCAAGACGAGTGGCGGAGAGCTCTTCTTCAAGCTCCCGGATTCGACGGCGCGCATCAGTCAGCTCCGCGGTCAGCGTGCTGTCGACGCCAGGGATATCGCCAGCATCGATGCGCTCCTGGCGCCATCGATAGATCGTCGCTGCCGAGATCCGCAACTCTGCGGCCAGCTCTCCTGCGTCGCGGCCGTCGT
Organism: Paenarthrobacter sp. R1; assembly: GCF_030264015.1. Classification (NCBI taxonomy): domain Bacteria; kingdom Bacillati; phylum Actinomycetota; class Actinomycetes; order Micrococcales; family Micrococcaceae; genus Paenarthrobacter; species Paenarthrobacter sp. R1. Next base: position 128,485 of record NZ_CP127116.1, read on the forward strand.
GAACAAGCGCGAGCACGCGCTCACGGAACTGGGGTGAGTACTGACGAGGCATGGACGTAAGGCTCTCTCTACGGGGCCAGATTCGCACAACAGAGCGGAACGAAACTCATTAGACGTCATCGGGCGGCTTGGGAGGCGGGTGTTCCCAAGGGTGTGTCGAGGCCAGCGTAGTAGTCGGCCTCAACGTCGGCAGGGGCGCGCATGTCGAGCTCTCCGTGGAGGCGCTGGTTGTTCCACCACCACACGTACTCGAGCGTCGCGAGTTCGACCTGCTCGACCGTGCGCCACGGGCCGCAGCGGCGGATCAGTTCGGTCTTATAAAGCCCGTTGACGGCCTCGGCCATCGCGTTGATGCTCCTATATTTCGCAAGTCTGTCAGGCGGCAGACGTGAGCGCGATTTCTCCTCGTGTGGCCGCGCTGTCCGGAGGCGGCAGCAGGTGGTAGATCTCGCGGGCGAGGTAGCGCTTGAGGCATCGAATGATCTCCCGCTTCGAGAGTCCCTCCGCAGTGCGTCGAGTGACGTAATCGATCGTTGGCTGGTGCCATCGCATCCGCACGATCACGACACGATAAAGCGCGGCGTTGGCCTGCCTGTTACCGCCACGATTCAAGCGATGGCGACCGTTCGTCTTGCCCGATCCGGCGGGGATGGGACACGCACCACACATCTTCGCGAACGCGGCCTCGGAGTGGATGCGCGTGCTGTTGTCGCCCGCGGTGATGAGCATCTCGGCGGCGATGTCGAGGCCGATCCCGACGGCTTCGACCAGGCGTGGCGCGATAGCTCTGGTCTGCTTCTTGAGGTGCCGGCTGTGGATCTTCACTTCCTCGTGGAGGTCGAACCAGCGTCGTGCCAGCGATCCGAGAACGTGCCGCATCGCTGCTTCCGGGTCGGTCAGCGAGGTGTTTGACGGGAGTTGCGCGCATGCGGCGACGAGCTTGAAATCGGTCAGGTGCTCGAGTTCGGCGCGGAGTTCGTCGCTCGCGGTGACGAGGGTCGCTTTGAGCGTGATCATCGCCGTGGTCCGCGATTTCACCGCAGTATCGCGGGCGATCTTGATCAACCGCAGCGCTTCGATCTCGCCGTCCGCGGTCTTCGGCTGCGCCATCGTCATGCCCGAAAGCACTTGGCGGGCGGTGTGCTCGGCATCGACAGTGTCGCTCTTGCCAGACATGCGACGCTCCCCGCGGCGCGGTGGGCGGTGAACCTCACGAACCGTGGTGCCGTGGCGGCGAAGGAAGCGGGCAAGCCCAACACCATAGGAGCCGGTGCCCTCGACGCCGAAGGCGATCAGCCGTCCGTCTGCCCCGACGTGGTTAAGCCTCGATCCACCGGTGCGGCGGGGTTCTGAGCGGGTGCCGTGACACGGAAATGCCCCTCTGATCAGGAAGAATAGAGCTTGTCTAAGGTCCTATTCGCCCGATCCGAGAGGCATCTCGTAGATGCAATTCAAGCACGCCCCGGCCGCGGTGTCCGCGGTCTTCGACGATCCGAATCTGGTGTCGGCCGCGGGTCTGGTCCCGATGCTCCGGCTCGCGCAGCACGCGGGGGTGGATCGGCTCGCGCAGGCGCGGTTGACCGTGCCGACGGACAAGGGCTCCAACGCCGGTTCGAAGGTGATGGCGCTGGTGGCGGGGATGGTCGCCGGGGCGGACTCGATCGACGACATGAACGTGCTGCGCCACGGCGGGATGGGCCGCCTGTTTCACCGGGCGTATGCGCCGTCGACGCTGGGATCGTTCCTGCGCGAGTTCACCTTCGGGCACGTCCGCCAGCTCGACGCCGTCTCCTCTCGCGTCGTTCAGAACCTCGCCGGTCAGACGCCGCTTCTGCGGCTCCGAGACGGGGAGCGGGTGATGGTGGATCTGGATGACACGATCATCGAGGTGCACGGGTATCAGAAGCAGGGCGCGGGGTTCGGGTACTCCGGCGTGCGCGGCTTGAACGCCCTGATCGCGACAGCGTCGACGTCATCGTCGGCGCCGGTGATCCTCGGTCAGCGGCTCCGACAGGGCAAGACCGGGTCTCCGAAGGGTGCCGCGAGGATCGTCGGCGACGCCCTGGCGACTCTGCGCCGGATGAGCCTCGGGAACGGGGCGCGGCCGCTGCTGCGGGCGGACTCCGCGTTCTACGGCCACGCCACCATCGGCACCGCCATCACCGCCGGCGCGGACGTGTCGGTCACCGTCCGGATGGACCCGGCCGTGAAAGCCGCGATCGCCACCATCGCCGAGGATGCGTGGGAGATGATCGAGTACCCGAACGCGATCCGCGACGAATCCACCGGGCGGTGGATCTCCAAAGCCGAGGTCGCCGAGGTCCCGTTCACCGCGTTCCGGTCGAGGAAGAAGGCCGAACGCATCGAGGGCCGGCTCGTGGTCCGGCGCATCCCCGACCTGGGCCCGACGCGGGTGGAGCAGCCGACGCTGTTCGACGTCTTCCGGCATCACGCGTTCTTCACCACCACAGCGAAGAACGCGATCGGCACGGTGGTCGCAGACAAGACCCACCGCGGTCACGCGATCATCGAGCAAGTCCACGCCGACCTCAAAGCCGGCCCGCTCGCGCACCTCCCGTCCGGAGTGTTCACCGCGAACAGCGCCTGGCTCGTGCTCGCCGTGATCGCATTCAACCTCACCCGCGCCGCCGGGATCATCGCCGACCGGGCCGGACGGCTCGCGAAAGCGACAACCGCGACCATCCGCCGCACCCTCGTCACGGTGCCGGCGCGGCTGGCGCGCTCCGCGCGCCGCATCACACTGCACCTCCCGAGCACCTGGCCCTGGGAAGCAGCGTTCGCGCGACTGTTCGCCGTCACCCACGCGCCACCGCCATCGGTAGCCACCTGACCATCGCCGCGCACGGCACGATCGACAACCCAGTGGACGACCGGGATGCGATGCCCGGAACTCAGCCCTGCCCTCAACACATCACCGCGCGCCCCCCGCGACGAACCGCGCCACCGAGGTTCATCGGTGGATCGAGGCTAAGCCGTGGTAGTCATCAATCTTCCAAAAGGAATCCCTCGAGCTCAAGGAGGATGGTCACTTCCTTGCCTACAACCAGCCCACCCGTCTCGATAGTTGCGTTCCAGGTGAGGCCGAAATCCTCTCGATTGATCGTCGCCACCGCGGATGCTCCAGCCCGATACCGCCCGTCCGTGTCAGGCCCGAATCCACCGAATTCGACCTTGAAGGCGACAGACCGTGTGACGCCACGGATGGTCAGATCACCATTGACTATATAGCAGTCGCTACTAAGGCTTGCGCTCTTTGATTCAAACTGGATGGTTGGGAAGTTTTCCACATCGAGGAATTCCGCGGATCGAAGATGAAGGTCGCGAGCTTCGAGATTCGTGTTGACAGACGCCGCGTCGACTGTTGCCGTGAGGGAGAAGACAAGCGGGTCTTCGGTTGCTATCAGGCTAGCGGATTTCACACCGAACGAGCCACGCACCTTCGACACCATCATGTGCCGAACAGTGAATCCGACTTCGCTGTGATCGGGATCAAGAACCCACTCTCCCGGGCGAAAACCGGGTAGATCGCCAACTGTATTCTGCATCTTATTTCCTCTCAGAGACACGCGAATGTCAGATTGCGATCACGAATTCTTCGTCGCCCAAGAGAGTTCTTCCATAGCACTCCTTTGAGACACCCACGTTGACCATTGCATGACGGCTCGCTGTTCCTGCGTCGCGCCAGATCTGCTGGAGCGGGCTTGTTGAGGCGAATGCTGCCGAACCCACAGCGGTCAACAATCTCTCGATCGCCTCACGACACTGCACCGCGATAGATGCGGTGTCCATCCGAATTCGCGCGCGAGTAGGTAGATCGATGGCGCCGCCATTGAATACTGCCGCCGCGTCGATGTCGTAGCACGCGCGTTTAGCCAGCATGCGTGCTACGTCGATCGCGTTCGCAGCCTCGGCAACTGCGATCTGGTTGGAGGGTGCTTCGCTTCCCTTTCGATACTTCGTTTTGGTGACACCTCGTTGGGGGAGGATTTCGAGGGCGAAGTCGAGGGCTGCCTGCGCAAGGCCGATCTGTGCCGCAACGAGGATCAGGGTGTGGTTGGGGGCGAGAGGCGTGAGATACTCAACCTCGTCGACGAACTCCGATGCGTAGTTACCCTCCATCAGGTCTACGAACGTCTGAGTTCGATAGTCTGGCGCGAAGAGATCTCTGCCAACGATCGTGTTGCTTCCCGAGCCGCGCATGCCGGCGACGTACCAAGTGTCTTCGACAGTAACTTCGTTGATTGGCAGGAGTGTCATCATCCACACTGTTTCACCGTCGATCTCGACGTCGAACCCTAGCTCCGCCCACTGCGCGTGAAGCGAGCCCGAGGCATATGGCCAGCGGCCACTGATTAGATAGCCCCCATCGACCCGACGTGCCGACGCAGTAGGACCGGCAGCCGGGCGGGTCGCTGTTGTAATCCGTGCGCGAGGGTTGGCACCCCAAATCTCATCCTGGGCCTGTCGCGAGTAGGTGCCGACGTCCCACGCATTGGAGTTGAGCAACCCGAACGCCCAGGCAGTCCCGCCGTCTCCCCGCGCGATTTCCGCCGTCAGGTCGAAGAGGGTCCGGAAGTTCGCCTGGAATCCGCCGTACCGACGCGGGGTGCAAACCTGGAATAGGTCGAGCTCCTCCATCTTGTCGATCACAACCTGTGACACGCGGCGATCCCGATCGCTGTCCAGCGCGTGTTCTCGAACGAGAGGGTATAGCGACCGCGCTTTTTTCATTAGATCGGCATCCGGCTGCGAGATCCTTGAATCAGGACCGGATACATCTACGGGCACGGTTGTCCAGGCTGGCGATCCCATCTTCATTCTCTCCTTTGAAACTGCAGTATGTCGCGTCCATCATCTTCGGCCAGCATGAATCTACACTGATCACGTTTATGATAGATGAACAGATCGGTCAGTGTCTACTGGCGATCTCGTGTTCAACGCGAGATTTAGTTAGGCGAGCTGAACGTGCTGGGGCAGCAGCCGCAGAACGCCTGCTAACGAGGGAAGCCAACCACCAAACCAGGTGGGACTCTCGCCTTCGCGGTGCCACGTCGTCTCGACTCATGTCACAGTCGCTAAACCGAGCTGGGCGCAAGATCCGTATCCGTGCCAGATGGTCAAGGCCGCGGACGGGGTGTATCGGTGATCGTGTGATCCCTCGTGTTCGGGGTTATGCGGTGAGGGCTCGGAGGTCGGGTTCGATCACCTCCTCGGTGTCGGGTTCGCCGACGCGCCGTGCGGCGGCGAGGGCTCTGTTGCAAAAATCGTGAAGCTTGAGCATGCTTGGCGGAGATTGGACGGACGGAACGATGACGGATTTCAAGTGGCGCCATTTCCAGGGTGATGTGATCCTGTGGGCGGTGCGCTGGTATTGTCGCTATCCGATCAGCTATCGCGACCTTGAGGAAATGCTGGCGGAACGCGGCATTTCGGTCGACCATACGACGATCTATCGCTGGGTCCAGTGCTACGCCCCGGAGATGGAGAAGCGGCTGCGCTGGTTCTGGCGGCGTGGCTTTGATCCGAGCTGGCGCCTGGATGAAACCTACGTCAAGGTGCGGGGCAAGTGGACCTACCTGTACCGGGCAGTCGACAAGCGGGGCGACACGATCGATTTCTACCTGTCGCCGACCCGCAGCGCCAAGGCAGCGAAGCGGTTCCTGGGCAAGGCCCTGCGAGGCCTGAAGCACTGGGAAAAGCCTGCCACGCTCAATACCGACAAAGCGCCGAGCTATGGTGCAGCGATCACCGAATTGAAGCGCGAAGGAAAGCTGGACCGGGAGACGGCCCACCGGCAGGTGAAGTATCTCAATAACGTGATCGAGGCCGATCACGGAAAGCTCAAGATACTGATCAAGCCGGTGCGCGGTTTCAAATCGATCCCCACGGCCTATGCCACGATCAAGGGATTCGAAGTCATGCGAGCCCTGCGCAAAGGACAGGCTCGCCCCTGGTGCCTGCAGCCCGGCATCAGGGGCGAGGTGCGCCTTGTGGAGAGAGCTTTTGGCATTGGGCCCTCGGCGCTGACGGAGGCCATGGGCATGCTCAACCACCATTTCGCAGCAGCCGCCTGATCGGCGCAGAGCGACAGCCTACCTCTGACTGCCGCCAATCTTTGCAACAGAGCCTCCGAGCGCGCGTAACCCGATGGTGTACGACGTGATGCGTGAGGCGGCGAACTGGCTGCAAGGGGAGTACCTGGCGCGCGAGCGTGCCGCACAGGACGCCACCGAGAAGCAGCGGTGGCGTGATGCTCAGTACCGCGTCGACGATGATGTGCGCGCGGTTGACCCGCAAGACAAAGACCTTGTGCGCGCGAAGACTGACGAGTTTACCCGGCTGCGTGAAGCACTGCCGCCGGTGGGCGAGAACTCATGAGTGAGCGCAAGGGAAGGATTCACGAGGGCGGCACGGTTGCTCCGGATGGAACGCACTACCCGACGGTGCTGATCGAGGTCGAGGCCGACGACGCAGACGAGGGCATGCTGGTTGCGCTGGGGGATTGCGCGGCCATGCCGGAGCGTCTGGCGCAGCTCGGGCTTGAACCTATCGGGTACGGTGTGCGGCTGTGGGGCTGTATGCCGTGTGGCATCAAGGGCATCTACATTGCCCCGGTTCCCGCGCTCACGCAAGAGACGTGCGCGTGCCCGTTTGACGGGGCGGGGTCGATGATTCCGATTAGCGAAATCTTCACACCAGCGGGAGAGTAGAGCGCTGCCACACTCGCCCGTGCTCATGTGCACACGTGCACATGAGCACGGTTCTATGGGGTGTTGTTGCGCTCGAAGATCAGGGCAAGGCGTTCGTCGTTGGAGCGCAGGAGTGCGGCCGCACCGAATGCTTTATCGACGGTGCGGTCGAGTGCGGTGTGTGCGTCGATGAGCTGCGCGGGCATCGCTGCGGGGTCGTAGAGGTCTGCGAGCGTCGCTTCGGGGTAGGCCTCCCGCGCCTCGAATACCTGGTCGATGCGGTCGGTGAATTGCTGCTGTGCCCGCTGGTCGAGTTCGGGCCACGGGATCGGGAAGTACGCAAGGCCGGGCGAGAGAGAAATATCGGATTTAAGGCGTCCGGCGAAGGTTTCGACCCAGGCCATGAACATGGACGATTGCAAGAGTGCCGCGTGCCAGGGTTTCGCGTCGGGGAAGATGATGAGCTTGTTGCCTGCGATCACGTCGGTGTCGAAGAACTGGCCGGGTATCCAGCGCCGGTTTTCTGAGGACACTTCGGGCAGGGCAAAGTAGCTGCCCTCGGGTTGACGGTTTTGGGTGAACAGTGCGGGCTTGGCCGCGTATTCCTGCACCGAAACGGTGGGGGATTTCAGGCGCGACTCGGCTACGAGGTCGAGGCGCTGCCGGATGAACGGGTGCCGTAGGTGTTGAGGCTGTGCGTCAACGAGCCAGAGGCACCAGCGCAGGGGTGAGCCTTGCAGCATGTCGCGAGCTTGCACGAACCGCTTCACGTAGGGCGCTACCTCGGGAATCTGCACCGCTTCACGCATCGCGGCTTCATCAAGCAACAGATGCCCGCCGTCCGTCGGTTGCGATCCCTTGTGCGCGTTCGGCATCCCCTCGATCAGCGGCTTGGTGAGCTTCACGGGTACGTAGTCGGCTCCGTCGAACAGGTAGAAGTTGAGCCGGTCGGGTACGGTCTCGATGGGTTGCCCGGTGATACGGGGGTAGCTGAACAAGCGGTGACGCTTGTTCGGGCGTTGTGTGCTGGAAAAGCCGACGATGACGCAGTGCACCGCTGCCGCTCCGGGGGCTTCGGAAGTCCATTTGAAGGTGCGGTGCCCGAAGTCCACTTCGCACCCCATCCCGGCCAACAGTGGCACCATGGTGCGGGCTTGCTCGCCTTGGGTGATTGAGTTCGTAGACACGAACGCTACCCGCGATTGTGGGCGCAGGGTGACCAGCTCGGCGGCTTTCGCGTACCAGCACGCCACGTAGTCGAGTCTGCCGGTGCGCAGCCCTTTTGCGGCGCTGATGGGTGCGAATACGTGCCGGTTGTCGGCTTGCTGTTCTTTCGACATCCACGACATGCCGATAAAGGGTGGGTTGCCCATAATGATGGTTGCGTCTGACTCGGGAACGATCTCGTTCCAGTCCATGCGCAGCGCGTTACCGACGTGAATAACGGTGATGGTATCCAGCGGTAACGTGTCGGGGGCTTTGCCTAGTGCAAGCTCCATTTGCATGTTGGCTTGGTGGTCAACGAGGCGCAGCGCGGTCGAGGCGATTCTGGCAGGCCATTCTTCCACCTCGATCCCGGCCATGTGCTCAAGCTTCACCGCGAGGTCATCGCGTTGGAAGAATAACGGGATCTGCGACGTGTCACCGAGTTCTTGTAGCCGCAGCAGGATGCGCAGCTCAAGGGCGCGCAGGTCACGGTAGGCGACGACGAGGAAGTTACCGCACCCGCACGCCGGGTCGAGCAGCCGCAGCTCTGCCAGCTCGCCGCGCAGTTTCTTGAGCGCTTTAGTGTCGTGTTGTGCGGCTTCGAACTTCTCGGTGAGTTCGTCAAAGAACAGCGGGTCGATGGTCTTCCGAATGTTCGTTTCGGTGGTGTAGTGCTCTCCGAGTTCGCGGCGCGCCTCGGGTGACTTGACTGCTTGGAAGAGGGAGCCGAAGATCGCGGGGCTGATGCTTGCCCAGTTGAACGCGCACGCAGAGACGAGTTTGTCACGCATCACTCGGTCGAATGAGGGAATCGAGAGTGGTTCAGCGAACACGCGGCCGTTGACGTAGGGGAATCGTGCGAGCAGTTCGTCAAGGGTGGAGGCGCGGCGTTCCTTGGGCTGGTTCATCACTTGGAACAGCATGGTGAGCTGTGCGCCGAGGTCGCTGCCGTCGGTGCTGGTGCGCAGCTCGATGAACTCGGTGAATAGGTCACGCTCCCATATGCCCGAGTCGTCGGCGTAGAGAGCGAACAGGACGCGCACGAGGAAGATCGAGGCTTCGTGGTCGTCGTACCCTGACCCTTCGAGCGCTTCGTATAGGTCGGCCATGATTCTGGCGGCTTTGATCGACGCGGCTTCTTGTTCACCTGACCCGAATGAGCGGGTCTGGTATCCGGCGAGGAACGCGAGGGGTGTGTCCGATAAACGGTGGATCTGGTTTGGCGTTCATTAGTTGATTCGGCCTTCGAATGCGATCGCGAACGCGTTCAGCGCCGGCTTCCATCTCGTCGCCCAGCGTGCCCTGCCGCGCCCGGTCGGGTCAAGCGAGCGGGTCACGAGGTAGAGGCATTTCAGCGCGGCGGCGTCGTTCGGGAAGTGCCCGCGCGCCCGGACTGCTCTGCGGTACCGGGCGTTGAGTGACTCGATCGCGTTCGTGCTGCAGATGATCCGGCGGATTTCCACGTCCCAGTCCAGGAACGGCACGAACTCGGACCAGGCGTTCTGCCAGAGCTTGCTGATCGCCGGATACTGTTGACCCCATTTCGCGTCGAACTCCACGAATCGCTCACGAGCGGCCGCTTCGGTCGGCGCCGTGTAGACAGGACGCAGGTCCTTGCCCATCTCTTCCCAGTAGTGGCGGGACGCGAACCGGAACGTGTTGCGGATCAGATGGATGATGCAGGTCTGCACCGTCGCGAGCGGCCAGGCGGTGTTGATCGATTCCGGCAGACCCTTCAGCCCGTCACAGACGACGATGCACACGTCCTCGGCGCCACGGTTCTTGATCTCCGTCAACACGCCGAGCCAGAACTTCGCCCCCTCCCCGCCATCGCCGGCCCAGATCCCGAGGATGTCGCGCTCCCCGTTCACAGTAACGCCCACGGCGATATAGAACGGCTTGTTCCGCACCTGGCCGTCTCGGACCTTCACCACCAGAGCATCGATGAACACCACCGGTAGACGCGATCCAGCGGACGGTTCTGCCATTCGGTCATCTCCTCGATGACCTTGTCGGTGATCCTCGAGATCGTGTCCTTCGACACCGACGCCCCGTAGACATCGTCGAAGTGCGCCGCGACCTCGCCGGTCGTCAGCCCCCGCGCGGTCAACGACAGCACGATCTCATCGACGCCGGTCAGGCGCCGCTGCCGCTTCTTGACGATCTTCGGTTCGAACGACCCCTCACGGTCTCTGGGAACGTCGATCTCGACGGGACCGACCTCGGTCAGCACCGTCTTCGATCGGATCCCGTTGCGAGCGTTCTCGGCGATCGTGTTGCCGTGCTTCTCGTAGCCAAGATGCTCGGTCATCTCCGCCTCGAGCGCTGTCTCCAGCACCCGCTTGGTGAGCCCGTTCAGCACCCCGTCGGGGCCGACGAGGTCGACACCCTGTTCCTTCGCCTGCTTCAGCAGCTGCTCCGCGAGCTGCTGCTCATCGATGATCTCTCCCGTCACAGGATCGATCATCTCGATGACATCGGTCATCGCCCTTCCTTTCGGTCAGGCCAGACCAGATCCACCGTTAATCAGACAGTCCCCATTTGGGCAGCTCGACCAACAATGAGCCATCGAATTTCGTCGCCAACGAGCGGCAAAAGACACAAGTCAGGTACGCGTCATAAACCGGAGATGGAGAAGCGGCTGCGCTGGTTCTGGCGGCGTGGCTTTGATCCGAGCTGGCGCCTGGATGAAACCTACGTCAAGGTGCGGGGCAAGTGGACCTACCTGTACCGGGCAGTCGACAAGCGGGGCGACACGATCGATTTTCTACCTGTCGCCGACCCGCAGCGCCAAGGCAGCGAAGCGGTTCCTGGGCAAGGCCCTGCGAGGCCTGAAGCACTGGGAAAAGCCTGCCACGCTCAATACCGACAAAGCGCCGAGCTATGGTGCAGCGATCACCGAATTGAAGCGCGAAGGAAAGCTGGACCGGGAGACGCCCACCGGCAGGTGAAGTATCTCAATAACGTGATCGAGGCCGATCACGAAAGCTCAAGATACTGATCAAGCCGGTGCGCGGTTTCAAATCGATCCCCACGGCCTATGCCACGATCAAGGGATTCGAAGTCATGCGAGCCCTGCGCAAAGGACAGGCTCGCCCCTGGTGCCTGCAGCCCGGCATCAGGGGCGAGGTGCGCCTTGTGGAGAGAGCTTTTGGCATTGGGCCCTCGGCGCTGACGGAGGCCATGGGCATGCTCAACCACCATTTCGCAGCAGCCGCCTGATCGGCGCAGAGCGACAGCCTACCTCTGACTGCCGCCAATCTTTGCAACAGAGCCACGCGACAGCTGCTCGCGCAGGCTGGGTGCCAAGCTCTCGG
>NZ_CP127117.1:0-68437 GCF_030264015.1 Paenarthrobacter sp. R1
CGCCCAGACGCTCGGTGGTCGTCTGCACACTCTCGATGCGGCCCTTCGAGGCCGTAACGAACCTGAAGCAAGAGCCATCGCCGCCTTCCTGGAAAGCCAGCCAACGATCGATACAGCAAACCTCCAGTCCATCCTTCGTGATGCAAAAAACATGAACAGGCTTTACCGCATTCCTGCTGCCCATTCAGACATCGTGACAGCCGGAACGTGGGCAGACGGCCGAGACATTATTCTGGATGCCCACCGGGGGTTGCTCGTCAGGCTAATGAAGTCCTTCGCAGGGGACGCCACAACAGAGACTGCCGACTGAACACGCTGAAAAAGGGGGAGGCGCCCGCTTAGAGCCTATCTATCCACGTTTCTTCTTCCCGGTTGTCCCAGGCAGAACCTCCGACTATTTTCGGCTGGGCCTCTTTGCGCTGGCGGAGGAGATTCAGAAGACGGTGAGCGTCTGTCGCATGGAGATCCCGCAGGGAGTCGACTTTGCGAACCACGTATGACTCTATGAGAGCCTTCCGCTCATGCTGCTCATGGATGCCCGCTTCAGCAAAGGCAGCGCGTAGTTGGGCCACCTGTTCATCAGTGATAGGCAGGTGCTGTAGCGGGACAGTGCTCTGCGGCGTATCGATTTCAAAGAGTGAATCAGCCATCCGCTCAGCCTATCCCTCGAAGGACACGTCTATCGGTTCGTGCACGAGGCCACCCGGCCACGTGAGTGGGGAAGCTAAACCGCCCCCTGGGTGGGCGTCCACGTGGAGGCCCAGTTATGGGGCGGGCTGTCCTTCGGTCCTTCGGAGGTGTCGTCCATGATGCTGTCGATCGTCCCTGCGATCGCCCGTACTGCCTCTGGATCCTCGCTCCAATGGCGTCCCTCCCTGCTGCAAGCCACGGAGGGACGTTACGTTGAACTCGCCGAGGGTTTGGCTGAGTTCACGCCATGCCGATTCCAAGTCTGCCCGCTCTGAAGGCGACAGCGGCTGAGTCTTTTCCGTGGCTGCTGTGCCAACCGAGGGCTCAGCTGGAGTGCTTCGCCCATTCAGCAGGTTCCAAAGTCCCATCGGTTGCCCCTTCGTCGGAAGATCATCCCGCCAGGAATATGGGGGAAAGACCTGGCAGGACAATGCCACAGTACCAAGTTCACGTGGGCGGCAAGCTAGTGCAGCCGGAATTCATCACCGCGATGGACCGCCTCAGCCCAAGCCCGCACGGTCACATCCGGTACAACGAGTCTGATTGCTGCCGCTTCGCGCCTGATGGCCGCTGTGATCTGAGGGACTGGCCGACCTTCAAGCACGGCGATCTTCGCCGTCATCCTGGACAGGTCCAGCAAGGTGCTAGCTCGATTCACGGCAATCTCCTTGGTTTGTTCTGATGCCAATGCGAACGTAAGTCCGGATTTCAAAGGAGTGGGGGACGGCGGTCGTGTCGCCGGATCAGAGCAGGGTGCTCGCTGGGCGAGCACTGATGGGCGTCCTCTCCGCTTCGCTCCGCGGCCGGCTGTTTGGGTGCTGCCGGTCCGTCGCAGAGCTCCTGCCCGTCATCACCTGTTGCTTACAAGCATTTTTGTGGCTGTCCTGCGGATCATACGGTTCCGCTCCGGCTCTAGCTCCTGACCCCTCCGCAAGCTCCGGGGCCCTGCGGCACTGGAATTCTTCGACGGCGCTCCTGCGTCGCTTATTCCCTTTCGAAGATTTCCAGCACCTTGCCCTGGCGGGAGGAGACGCCTCCGTCGGCCCCGTAGAGCACTACGTGCCAGCAACAAAAAAGCAACTGGGGGAGAGGGAAGCTGGCCGGTCACCTAAGCCGCCCGACCCACCCACCATTTCGGCAAAGAATGGAGCACCACCACATGAACGCAGTCATCAAAATGACCGTGACCACCAAGGACACCGAGGAAACCATCCACGACGTCCCGGTACTCGTGGATTACCACATGAACGACGGGTACGACTGGATGGACGTAATCGGTGAACACGGCTGGGCCGTGATCCCCAGCTGGGGCTGTGACGGCTGGGACCTCGGCCAGTGGCCCTACGTCATGGTCGCCGGGATCCGCACCGCCGATGAGATCGGCAACCTGTTCGGCATGGCCACCTACTGCGAGGGCGACGTGAGGACCACGTTTTACCGGACCAAGGCCGCTTTCTGGACCGCGATAAGTGAGCAGGCGTTCTTCCACTGGAAGAACGGACAGGCCCAAGGCCCCGACGACCTGCCAGAGGCGGCCGCCGAGATGCCCAGCCGGTACCGGATTCCCTGCAATCTCTCCGCCGCCGCCTAACCACCACCCAAACCGGTGCCCCGCCCACGGCGGGGCACCCCTCCCACCTCAAATGAGTATTTGAGTAAAAACTCATGACTGCAATCGCTGAAGGACAGACCGTGAACACCTGCACCGCACTGATCATCCCCGCCAACCTGGCCGAACCGGCACGCGTTGAAACCATCGACGCAGGATTGGAAACTCTTCAGGCCTATGTGGCCGGAAACATCGAAGCCGTCACCGTCGACGACTGGCACTTCTACCTGAACGAAGAAGGAAAAATTTTGCACCTTGCCCCGAACCGCCGCGCCGCCCAGCTGGTGCTGGAGGAAACCGGCGTCTTGGCAGATGTGTACTGCGGCGACGTCGTTGTTTTGGGCGAAACTGCTGACGGCGACGAAGCAGATGTGCCCGAACATCTCATTGACACTGCGCAACAGCTTTTCGGTCTCCACCAAACCACCGCCTAGACACATGCGGGCCGTTCGCCTTGGTGGGCGGGCGGTCCGCCGCGGGTGGCCGCCTGGGTGGGTGGTTGCCGGCGTCGGACCGCCGTTCCCGCGTCAGGGGCGGCGCTGATCACCTGGTGCGGGCGACAAGCCCACGATTGCATTGCCCTGGGCATGGGGGAGGGGCAGGGAAATCATGCTCGCGGGGCGAGCATGATTGGGCGTCCTCTCCGCTTCGCTCCGCGGCCGGCTGTTTGGGTGCTGCCGGTCCGTCGCAGAGCTCCTGCCCGTCATCACCTGTTGCTTACAAGCATTTTTGTGGCTGTCCTGCGGATCATACGGTTCCGCTCCGGCTCTAGCTCCTGACCCCTCCGCAAGCTCCGGGGCCCTGCGGCACTGGAATTCTTCGACGGCGCTCCTGCGTCGCTTATTCCCTTTCGAAGATTTCCAGCACCTTGCCCTGGCGGGAGGAGACGCCTCCGTCGGCCCCGTAGAGCACTACGTGCCAGCAACAAAAAAGCAACTGGGGGAGAGGGAAGCTGGCCGGTCACCTAAGCCGCCCGACCCACCCACCATTTCGGCAAAGAATGGAGCACCACCACATGAACGCAGCACCCACACTGGAAATGCTCGATCCCACGACTTTGACTGTGGATATCAACGTCCGCAAGGACGCCGCCCTGACCGCTGACTTCGTTGGCAGCGTCAAAGAACACGGTGTGATGGAACCCGTGATCGCGCACCGCAAGGACGACGGCACGGTGCATGTGCTGATGGGACAGCGCCGCACCCGCGCCGCAGTCGAAGCCCAGCGCCCTGAAATCCCGGTGATGATCATCGAGTCCCCGGAAGAGGCCGAACGGATCGTGACGCAGGTCGTGGAGAACATCCAGCGGGCGGAACTGACCGAAGCGGACGAGGCAGACGCCTACCACCAGCTGTCCCTGATCGGTGTTTCGGCGGCAGCGATCGCCAAGAGGACCGGACGGAAAAAGGCCGCCGTCGAGAGTGCGTTGAAGGCCAAGGCATCCGAGGCTGGGACCGCCGCCCTGGACCGGGGATGGAGCATTGAGACCGCGCTGATCATGGCCGAGTTTGAACAGGACGAGGCCGCGACGGCCGACCTTGAATCAGTTCTCATGGACGACCCCGATCAGCTGCTCCACGTCGCCCAGCGGTTGCGGGATCAGCGGGAAAGCGCCGCAGCCCTCGCCGCGCTGATCGCCGAACTCGAAGCCCAGGGTAAGACGATTGTGGAGGACGCCGGACACTACTCCGACGACGAGAACCTCTACGTCACCGCCGCCAAAAGGGAGGACGGGGAACCGGCCAGCGAGGACGACGGCAACGCCGTCCTGATTACCACGGACTACCGTGGCCAGCACCGGACCCACTCAGTTATCGCGGGCTGGAAGGACACGGACTTCGTCCCGAAGTACGAACGCTACGACGGCGGCACCAACGTCCAGAAAGGCCCGATGACCGAGGAACAGAAGGCCGACCGGAAAACCCTGATCGCCAATAACAGAGCGGCCGAGTCGGCCACCATCGTAAGGCGTGAGTTTGTCCGGAACCTGCTGGCGAAGAAGCAGGCGCCGAAGGGCTGGCAGCACTTCACCGCGTACGCGCTCACGCACCACCCTGAAACGGTCAGCGGCTATGACGGAAAGGTGGCCGCTGAGATGGTTGGAGCCAAGTCCGAGGAGTCCGACCGGTGGGGATGGAACCCGCTGCGGGATCACGTAGCCGCGTCCACGGCCCGGCCTGAGTTCTCTTTGATCGCACTGGTGTGCGCCGGGTATGAGAAGACCATTGCCAAGGACTCATGGCGGTCCCCGTCACAAACCCACCGGGACTACCTGAACCAGTTGGTCGTCTGGGGATACACCGCAAGTGAGACCGAACAAATGATTATCGACAGCGGTAAGCCAGCCGAGGAAAACGAAGCGGCATAAGACCCCTTGCCGGGCGGGACCCACACCGCCCGGCAAGGCCCCGTAGTACCCACCACGTGCAGGACCAGGAACCCCCCCCGTAGGTCGGGCGGTCCGCCGCCAGGGCGAACCAAGTGCCACTCATCAGCGGCGGACCGCCATAGACGCGCCCACCGATCATGAAAGTAAGTGCCGCGACTTCACGACACCCCATCAACTTCTTCAGTTGCAATCATGTGCTCAGCTTCAGCTAAGCTGAAGCCATAGATTTCCTAATTCTGTATTAGTGGCTCCTGATTTCAGCCCCAGAGGCTGTGGGAATTACTGCTCGGGCTGGTTTCGCCAGCGGCGACGGGGCGTCGGTTGGACTCCTGAGATTTCCTGGGCCCCAGAGGCCTTTACAAAGAGCGGCTGCCATCGAGGTCTGTCGTTGCTACGAAATCAGCCCTCATGCGATCCGCGCTGAACCCCGGCATGAGATTTTTGGCTCCTCTGGGGGTGTCAGCGAATTCTGCGGGACCGGCGGGGTCATGCTCGTTGTGGTGCGAGCCCGCCGCGGGGAGATCTCCTTCTCGTTCCCGGGCCTTTGAGCTCTTGATAAGACTGAGGCCCCCGCGGTGAGCCGGTGTCACGAACGGCTAGTGAGATGGCGGACCGATGAGTCCTGGAATTAGGTCGCCGCGTGCCCCGAACAGGCTCACCACCGAACTACAGAATGGGAGAGAGTTAGGAGCTGGGTTTTGAACGTGTATTGCGGGCTCGACTGGGCCGAACATCACCATGACGCCGCGCTCGTCGACGAGACTGGCGCGCTGCTTGCCAAGAAGCGCATCACCGATGATGCCGCCGGCTATCGCCTTCTTCTGGAACTGCTCGCCGAGCACGGCGACACGCCGGAGAACCCCATCCCGGTCGCGATCGAGACCAGCCACGGACTCCTGGTTGCGACCCTGCGCACGGGTTCACGGCCGATCTACGCCGTTAACCCACTCGCTGCGGCCCGATACCGTGACCGGCACGCAGTCTCCCGGAAAAAGTCAGACAACGGCGACGCCCTGGTACTGGCGAACATTCTACGTACCGATATGGCCGCCCACCGTCCCCTACCCCGGGACACCGACCTGGCCCGGGCGATCACGGTCCTTGCCCGCGCCCAGCAGGACGCCGTCTGGGCGCGGCAGCAGCTGGCCAACCAGATCCGTTCTCTCCTGCGGAACTACTACCCGGCGGCACTGGATGCCTTCCTCGGCAAGCAGAACGGCCTCATCCGGCCGGATACGCGCATTATCCTCACTGCCGCGCCGACACCAGCCAGGGCAGCGAAACTGACCATCACGCAGCTCCAGGCAGCCCTCCGCCGCGCAGGCCGGGTCCGGGGCGTCGCAACCGAAGCGGAGAGGCTGAAGGAGGTCTTCCGCGGCGACTATGTCAGGCACCCGGTAGCCGTCGAGGACGCGATGGGCCTGCAGCTCACCGCGCTGCTGCTCCAGCTGGACGCGGCATGCCGGGCCGCTGACCAACTCGCCACCGCAGTGGAGGAAGCGTTTCTGAAGCACGCGGACGCGCAGATCCTCCTGAGCTTCCCCGGCCTCGGCGTCCAGCTTGGTGCAAGGATCCTGGCCGAGATCGGCGATGACCGGGCCCGCTTTGCCGACGCCCGGGCACTGAAAGCGTACGCTGGCTCCGCTCCGGTCACCCGCGCCTCCGGAAAGAAGACCTACGTGGGCCGCCGGTTCGTCAAAAACGACCGGCTCATGGCAGCAGGGTTCCTCTGGGCGTTCGCGGCCCTGCAAGGCTCCGAGGGTGCCAACGAGCACTACCGTCGCAGACGCTCTGCAGGAGACTGGCACGCGGCCGCCCAACGGAATCTCTTCAACCGGTTCCTGGGCCAGCTCTACCACTGCCTGCAGACCGGGAAGCCTTTCGACGAAGCCAAAGCTTTCATTGCAGCAGCGACCGGCCCGACCCCTTTGTCGCCGGTCGGTCAGAAATGAGTTGATGCGACCATCCTGATGGTGGGACCGATCTGGCATAGGTACTCTTGCCTCGTGAGTATCAAGATGATTGTCGCGCATGACCGAGAACGGGGAATTGGTCGGGCTGGGCAATTGCCGTGGAGTCTTCCCGGGGAGATGAAATGGCTTTCCACTACCACGCGGAAGACCACGGTTCCCGGGCGCAGGAACGTTCTGGTGATGGGTAGAGCGACATACGAATCCCTCCCACTCGCTAGACGTCCTTTGGCTGGACGGCTCAACACTGTCGTCACGAGTCGCCCGGTTTCAGATGCCGGGGTCCTGACAGCAGCGAGCCTGGACGCCGCGATGGACGCAGCCGTCGGCAGTGCCGAGGTGGAGGATGTGTTCGTCTTTGGCGGGGGACGAATCTACGAGCAAGCCCTGAAATCACTGATCCCGGACGAGCTGCTCGTCTCCGTTATTGACGATGTGTTCGAGTGCGACACTTTCCTGTCGACTTTTCCCGAGGCGTACATCTTGCAAAGCTCAACCGTGCGGACCTACGACGGGACACGGGTGTTTCATGAGGTGTATCGACGCGCGACGGTGGATGTCGGGTAGCCAACCGGGGGATGGACGCGCCGACCAGCCCGGTCCGGGCCAGGTTCCGGGACGGCACCACCTTCACAGTGTTGCTGCCCCCACTTGACGTCTTAGCACCGTGAGATGTCTTTTTTGCCGAAGGACACTAAGGGCCGGCTAACAAGCCGGCCCTTAGTGTTTAACTCCGTCTTATAAGAAAGTGGACCCCGCGCCGTTCCTGGTTGTGGTGATCCCCGCCAGTAGCTCGCTGGGAGCCCCCCTGTGCCTTAAAAGCCGGCCACACGGCCCCGATTCCTGTGGCCGCCCCATGCCGGCCCCGCACCGTCGATGGGTGTCGTCCCGGCTGAGAAAAACCCGACCGAGACGGTAGGGAGACGGCAACGCTCAGGCCTGGACCATGGGAAACTGTTCCGGTTCTTCCTGCCCCCGATGGACGGAGGCTGTGCACGGCCACCGCTCGCCCAGGTCAAGGTGTGGACGGTTGGTGACGTGGTGGTTGTGTGCAGCCGGTTCGGTGGGTCCTGTCGTCCACATGTGCACGGGGAAAGCCCGGAGGAAATAGCTTTCGCCGTGCACATGTGGACGAGGGGTGGCGCTACCAGTTTTCGCTAGTTGTCCCGATCAGTTCCTTCTCAGATGCGGCATCATTAGCTGGCTTTGACTGGCGCGTCCTAGCGCCTTTGGGACGCCCCCCGGCCTTCTTGGACGGTGCGTCCAGCCCGAAGCCCCGCAGGTCAGATTCAGTCCAATCGGCCCGGAGGGCTGCCTGGTAATCCTTCGCATACTTCTGCTCTGCAGCTGCGAGCAACTGCACGGCTTCTTGTAGCTCGACGCTGCTGGCAGCAGCGGTCTTCACTGCGTTGACTCTCGCGTCCCTGACTGCGTCGATTTTCGCGGCCGCCTTTGCGGCAATGTTGTCGATATCCATGCCGTCAGCCTATTGGCTGAACGTGGCACCAGATGCAAGGTTTTCCGGCGAGTTGCACAATTGGTGCCAAAACCACCCACCGAAACCTTGCGGAGCAAGCTATACATTTACACGGGTGTAAATGGGCGTGTCCTGCACTGCTCCTTCGTCCCGGTTTGGCACACTTGCTTGTGGGTCCCCGTTTGGGGTCGCTGCGCTGGGCCTTTGGAAGGGGGGATTTGAATGTCCGATGAGGAGAACTCTCATCGACCCAATCTGTCCCGCCGCCGTCGTGCGAACACTCCAGCCGGGACAAAGAAGCGCCGTGACGTGTGGGTCACTGTGGAAGAGGAAGCAGCGCTCGTTGCCAGGGCCGAGCGGGAGAAAGTGACGGTCCCGAACCTACTGGTCTCGGCCGCGCTGGCCGAGCGCACGGACTCACCCACGGAGCGTCGAGCCATCGGCGCTGAACTGATGCAGCTGCACAACCTGCTGGCCCGTTCCTCGAACAACATCAACCAGCTTGCCCGTCACGCCAATGCCACGGGAGAGTTCCCCGTTGAGGCCCGCGAAGCCTTGAAGCATATCCGCTCGGTTGCGATGCGTATCGACCGAGCCATTGAAGGGCTGATGTAGCCGGTGATCCCGAACATCACCCGCGGTTCCCGCATGGCCGGCCTGATGGTGTACCTCGCGTCAACGGACTCGGACAAGACGAAGAACGCGCACACCGATCCGCACCTCGTTGCCGGTGATGCGGCCGTGATGAGTTGGTACGACGACGGCGTCCTGGACAACGCGGATGCCCTCGCCATCGCCAAGCACCTTGATCAGCCACGGAAGCTGTTCGGCGTCTCCGTGCAGATCAGGGATTTCGCCTGGGACGCGACCAAGAAGCAGCGCGTCCACGTCGGCTACAAGGACGCCACCGTGTGGCATTGCTCGCTGAGTTTGCGCGCCGAAGAAGGGGCGCTGACGGACCAGCAGTGGGGCGACATCGCGAATGATTTCGTGGACGCCATGGGCTTCACTGCGGCCAGCGGAAAAGCCCAGTGCCGGTGGGCGGCGATCAACCACGGCACGAGCGAGAACGGCAACCATCACATCCACATTGCGGTATCCCTGGTCCGGGAAGACGGCACCAAAGCATCGACCCATGGGGACTACAAACGCGCACAGCAAACTTGCCGTGAGCTGGAAGCCAAGTACGGCCTGGAGCAACTTTCCAGCGTGCACGCCACCCGTGGTTACGACCGGGCGGAGAAGGCCACCGCCGCACGGGACGAGCGCGAGATGCACAGGGCCTCACTGGCACGGAAGGTCCGTGCCAGCGCCAGCGCCTCAGCGACGGAAGGGGAGTTCGTCCGCCGCGCCCGTAACACGGGCATCCTGCTCCGTCCGCGCTATGCGAAGAACACCACCGACGTCATCGTCGGTTACTCCGTGGCCGAACGCCCCAAGCCGGGGGAGAAGCCTGTCTGGTTCGGCGGCGGCACCCTCGCATCAGACCTGACATTGGGCGCGCTGCGTCAGGGATGGATGGACTCACCGCACACGGCGACCGAGGCAGCAGCCGAGTGGAACGCAGCGGCACGTAACAAACGCACCGTCTCCAGGACCGGGCCCGAAAAGGCAACACCGTCGCCCCAGGTGTGGGTTGAATACACGCGCAACGCGACCGCTCTGGCAGAGCAATTGCGGTCCATTCCACTGGACGATCACGCGACCTGGGCGAAAGCAGCACGGGACGTTTCCGGAGCGTTCGCTGCATGGTCCCACCGTCTCGAGCCCACGCCCGGGCCGCTGGCGGCCACCGCGGCTGAACTGTCCCGTACAGCGCAGCTGCGTGCACCACGTGAGCACGGCAGGCCGGTGGCATTGCCGTCCATTGCCGGCACGGCCATGCTGTTCCTGGCGGCATCGAGCAAGAACAAGACAGCCGCGCAGGCAGCACTGATGGTGCAGCTGGCGAACATGGCGCACGCCATCTACCAGATGCATCAGCAATCTGGCCGGACACGGGAGGCCGAGAGGATCCGCGCCGTTGTCGCGACACAGCTGAAGCCGTTCGCAGGCACCATGCCGCGACCGGCTACCGTGGGCGGGCCGGCCCCGGCCCCGGCTCCGGAGCGTGGGCGGGAACGAAACGCCGTCGAGCTTGGCCTGCGCGGGATGGCTCCGATCCGTCCCGGCTCCGCTGTTCCAGCCACGGCCATACCCGCGAAGACACCCACCCGGACAGGACGGGATTCCGGGCCTGTACTTGACCGATAAGAACACCACTAGTGCGAGGGGAACACCATGAGTGAATCGGACGGAATGGACGACCTGCTGGACGGCGGATTGCGGCAATCGCTGATGATCGCATCCCGGATTGCCGAAACGCTGGCCCGCCACAGGCAGGAAGCACGACGCCAACAGGAACACCAGGACGCCCAGGCTGCACACGAAGCCCAGGGCCGCCTCGCGGCGGAACGCAGCGCCGCCCACGCGGCGCTGGTCCCGGTGGAAAAGGAACAGTGGTGGGAGAAAGCCCAGCCCTCCGATATCGCTACCGCGTACACCGTCGCTGAATCGTGGAAGGGGCAAGACCCGACAGCACTTGCGGCATCGGAGAAGATCCGTCAGGAAGTGCTGACGCGGTACGGCATCGACACCCGCGACGTCGGCGCTGATGCCGCATACCTAGAATCAGGTATCCACACCATCGCCACCGAAAAAGCCCGGCAGGAAGCCCTTGACCGCAGCCAGGCACAGGCCCGTAAAGCTGCCGCCGAACACGAAAAAGCCATGCAGCTGCTCGCGGCCGCCCAGGCCGAAGAACTACGTGCCCAGGCCGCGAAACTCGCACCTGAAATGGAACGGCATCAAGTGCCGGTGGAATACCTTGCCAACCCCGAACTGGCACAAGCGCTTCAGCGGGCGCACAACGCGAAGACTCCGAAAGCGCTGGAAGCCGCAGACGGCGCAATAAAAGAGCGCCTGTTCCTCATCCGCAAGGACGGCGTCAACGGACCCGACATTGACCAACTGAGGCAGGAAACCACCGCGAACGTCAACGGGGCGGGGGAGGAACACTTCAAAGACCCAGCCTTCGTGGCCGCTGCCAAGAACCTTCATGAGGCCAAACTTCTGGCCGAAGGCGGTTTCACGGGCGACAAGTGGGCGACCCAGGAGCAGCGGTACGAGCGGGCAGAGAAAGAACTCTTT
The DNA here is from genome assembly GCF_030264015.1 of Paenarthrobacter sp. R1. Classification (NCBI taxonomy): domain Bacteria; kingdom Bacillati; phylum Actinomycetota; class Actinomycetes; order Micrococcales; family Micrococcaceae; genus Paenarthrobacter; species Paenarthrobacter sp. R1. Next base: position 11,325 of record NZ_CP127117.1, read on the forward strand.
GCCCGCATGGAAGGCGTCGGCCGCGAGATTGAAGAGCGCGTCACCGGCAACGACGGTGGACGGCACACCGATGAAGGACTCAAAGCCGAGACCGCGTCGGCCGCCGGCTACGGCTCGGCCGAACGCCAAAACGCTTTTGCCGCATCACTGGCCACTACCGGCGCCAACGAGTCACAAGTACGCGGACGGGTTGCAGCGGAGCGCAGCGAGGCCACGCACCCCCGAGCAGGCCTGACCATGGGCAAAAAGGCAGCCAAAGCACGAAAGGCCCCAGCCGGGGTATCCAAGGGCGCCGAGCGAGTTAAGGGCGGTCCGTCGAAGTAGGCTGGACGAGTTCCCGCGTTTCGGCCCTAAGGGCACGCTTCGGCGGACACATCGATGGAAGGTGGCAAGGGTGGCAGACAGGAAATGGCGCACACGGGCGGACGTGGCAAGCGTTATCATCAAGCCCTTCGCTGGCCCCTTGCTGTGGAACGTGGAAAAGGCCGGTGACGCAGCTCAGGGGGCAGTTCTCTGGGGAATCAAGCAGTTTGCAACAGCAGGGACCGGAGCGCGAATTGCAACCCTTACAGGGATCTACGCCGACAGGGCATCTCGGGCCTATGCCGGCGGTGGGCCTCTGCTCATGGGTGGAAAGGGAATCGCCGGCGGAAACGCCAATCTTCGAGTCGTCGGCGGTGTGTCCATCGCCGTGAGCGCTGCCGTGATCGTCGCTGCAAGTATCAACGCACACCGCTTGCAGTCATCAGCAGCACCCACCGCGCAATCTTGGACATGTGTGGGCTGCCAGAAAGACGTCACAACCAGCAGTGAAGAGGCCGCCGTCAATAAGCTGACGTGCCCTCACTGCGGCCACGGAAACGACCCCAATTGAGGAACACGGAGCGAGACTAAAGAAGCCGGGCGTCCTGGAACCAACCTTTAGGAGCGATCCTCGGTTCCAGGAGTTCGGGTTCCCGGTGTTCTTTCATATCGCAGTTGTAGAACGGGCCTTGTGGATCCAGAAGCACCCGCATGTGGTGGTCCGCGTGGTCCTTCCACCAGACGCTCATGCCGGTCGCTGGATCCAGCCGCAGGTGTTCCCAGGCTCTCCAGAGCGCTGCGACGCGGGAGACGGCCTCGGGATGGAAATACCACTCGATGCACCACTTGGCCGATTTTCCCGTGACGCTGCGGACATAGGTGGGCAGCAGCTGCTCATGGAGGAACTCTTCGGCGGATCCGTAAACGAGCTCCGGTGCTTTCTCCGCATCTTGGGCCTTCGTAGCTGGTGGGAGTGTGTCGGTGTCGTACAGGTCGAAATCATTCGTCATGAGACCAGGTCCTTCCTACGTCGTCACCCACGGATTAGCCACCGGCTCAGCCGGTGCCGAAATGGCCGGCTCTCCCGGGCGAGGACTGTACTTCGTGATGGACGCCTCCACTGATTCCTTGTGCGGTCCCGTGTACCAGGGCATGGTCCGCACTAGGGTGGCGGGCGCACCGGAGGCGAGGACCACGGCGCGCCCGCGGTCCAATTCGGCCAGGTTGGAGACATCAAAGATCCGTTCCTTGGCTTCCTGCCGGGAGCGGCTGGAACCGGACTTACCGGTGGACGCAGAGACGTTGATGTAGCTGTAGTCTCCGATCAGGTCGGACAGCGCACGGAGGAAGCCTTCTTCGGCCACACCCCCGCCGTAGACCTTCACGTTCGCCGCGGACCAGATCTTCCGCATGTTCGCCTCTCCCCACAGCTCCACGCCCTGGGACCAGGACTGAAGAATCCCCATCACGATCAGGCCCTTGGAGCCGTAGTGGCTGAACTGATCCGGCAACCCGGCCCACCGAACGACGTTGGCCAGCTCATCGAGAGCGAACAAGGCCGGCTTGGGAAGCCGGCCCCCGGCCCGTTCGGCACGTTCTTCCATCGCCTCAGCGATCGCCACGGTCAGGGCCGTGGTCAGAGGGGCGGCGGATCCGGCACCTTCCTTGGACAGGATGTAAATGGTCTCCTGTGACGCGGCGAAAGCGTGCGGGTTGAACTTACGACGGGTATCCGTAGCCACCGTCGCCCCGCCAGTGGGAGCGACCCAACGCAACGTGTTCCGGTTCTTGAGACATTGGATCATTTTCTCGGCGGTACCGAAGATGCCGTCACGCTGCTTGTCAGCCAGTTCCAGCGTGGACTCCAGGCCCTTGTACTGCAACTCGTAATCGTGGGCTTTGAGGATGTTGATCGGTTCCCGGTTCACCTGCTCCGTAACCCACAGATACACCTGCGTGATCGGCAGGCCCCCGAGCGCGGCGGCGAGAAAGTACGAGGACAAAATGTCCTCGGCCTTGGGATCGAAGTAGGCGTCAGGCTTGGACCCAGGAACGCGGGAACCCATGGAGAAGTGTTGCGTGAGCTTGTAGGCCTTCTCTTCGTCGGTGACGTAGGAGAGCGGATTCCACCACCAGTCCGGCTCCTCCTGGGCGATCTTCTGAGGATCGAACACCCAGACCGGGGCGGTGAGCTCACGGACGCCGCGGGTGCCGTCCACGACGTCGCGCTTATTCGACGTCGAAACCACCGCCCCGGGTGCGTCCAGAATGGCCGGCATCACCCGTGAGGTCGATTTACCGGTACGCGGACCCCAAATATCCAGGGACAGGTCTTCCCACGACTGAAGGAACTTTTGCCCGGTGGAGACGACCTTGCCCACGACGATGCCTGGCGTGTCCGTCACGCCCAAACGCTCAGCGGTCGCTTTCGCGCCCTTCTCGGAGAACGCGGCCAACGCCTTGCCGCGGCCCAAGTAGCGAGCGGCTTTGTCGACCCGGGCACGCTTGGACGCACCTTGCCGCCACGCCACGAGCACGGCGATGGCCAAAGCCAGGACGAGCCCGGCCATGACGCAGACAACCACGGTGGCCTCCGTAGGCCACGGAACCCGACCCTTGATCAGACCTGCGATTAAGTCGATCGGGTGCGCCGGCGGGGCGGCAATGCCAGCCATCCACGAACCGACATGCAGAGCGGCGTAGGTGCCACCGATGAAGACGACTATGAAGCCGATGGCAAGCCAGACCAGCAGGGCATCACCAACCCCGACTCCTTTGCGGTTGGGTGCGCTCATTCTGATGCTCCTTCACTGGGCAAGACCGGGGCCGCCGGTTCAAGCAGGGTTTCCGATGTAGTCCACTTGGCATTGGTGTCGTTGATGCCTTCGGGGCCCTTCTCTAAGGACGTGAGTCCGACCTGGACGGGGATCCCGGGACGGCCGCCGACCTTGATGAGGAACTTTCCCCGGCCCGGAGGCTCAACATCGACGCCGCGGGAGTCCCACGCGGGCGGATCCTGCCAGCCGATGAGCTTTTGCTGCTCCTGACGCGAGAGCGGGATGGCTGAGGTCAGCTGCGGCATCTCCGAGGCCGGCAGGCCGCCGCAGATCACCATGCCGGAGCGTTCGACGAATCCGCGGGCTTTCATCCGGTCCTCTTCTGCCGGCAACGCCAGTAGATCGGACATGGTGTGGGAGATCATGATCTGCCCGACGCCGACGGAGCGGTTGAGCCGGGTCAGGGCGTCCACCCGGTCCACCATGCCTTTCCCGGCCCGCAGGGCCCGCCACAGTTCGTCCAGGACGACGAAGTAGTTCCTGCGCGGTTCAAGCTCCGCGTCGGCCAGGGCGTTGGCGACATTCACGGTGCCGAAACCGTAGGACCAGCACGCCAGCAGGACCGCGGCCTGCAGGTCCGTTTCGGTCTCGTCAATGCTGGAGACGTCAAAGACCACGGCACGGTCGCGCACCATCGGCTCGGAGGTTTGCCGGGAGAAGATTTCCCCGAGCTTTCCGCCCCCAGTCAGCCCCAACAGCGTGGCCTCCAAGGCCCGGGTCTCCTGCAGGTAGATGTTCATATCGCCCCGATCGAGGGCGACCTGGCGCAGCTCGTCAGGCGCGGACACGATCACGTCCAGCAGGTCTTTCAACACCGGAACACCGTCAAAGCGTTCATCGAGGATCCGCAAGGCACGGTCCAGGATCGTCTGCTCCTGGTCAGTGGGAGGACTGTTCCTGCTGATCGTGATCAGCGAAACAACCATCGTCAGGCGGCGGCCGTGCGCGTCAGCACGGACCCGTGCCGCGTCCTCATGGTGGCCGTTGTCTTCAAGGATCTGGGCGGCTTCAACGGCCTGGCCCGGGTCAAGGATGTTCAGGTAGCCGACGCCGCGGCCCAGCCGGATCACCTGCCCGTTCAAGGCCTTGACGGCTTTGACGTGCTCGCCTTTGAGGTCGCCCAGGACCAGGGGGTGCACGCCTTGGGCGGAGAGTCCGATGAACATCCGCCGCACGACAGTGGACTTCCCCAGACCGGGCTTGCCCAAGATGAACGCCGAGGGGTTGGAAATCAGCCGGGCCCGCTGGAACCAGCTGATCGGGTCGCAGCAGACCGTGGCCTGGGTTTCCTCGTGGCGTCCGAGCGGGATACCGATCATGGGTGAGGACGTACCGGAAGAGAACGGCCACAGCCCGCACACCTGAACTGTGGTTCCCCGGTACTCCTTCACCGACGGAACGAGCTGTGCCATGCCCCCGCCGCGGCCGGGCCAGCCACGGGCACCCGGCGCAGCCTCGCGAGGCTGCTTCGCCCTCTTCTTCGGGCCGGCAGCGGTGTTGCGCTTGAAGGGACGGGTGAAGAGCTTTGCTCGGGCCATTACAGGGCATCCTTAATCTCGGACGGAACCATGCTGTGCTTGGGCAAGACCAGCCCCAGGGGCAGGGACGCGGCGAACGCGGTGTCCTGGGAACCATAGGCGCGTCGCAGCAGCACCCGGGCGGTGCCGGAGGTCTGCTCGATGGCAGCGACGGCATCGGGGAGGCGTTCGGCATCGGTGACGGTGGCCGTGACGACCATGCCGAAGTTCACCAGCCCTGCGCCCTGAGCCTCTTCCTGGGCGGTTTGGGCCGCCGAGCGGGCATCGACCAAGGCGCGGGCCGATGGCCGCGTGCCGGAAGTGACGCGCACATTGGCGTTGTTCTGGTCCCGTTCCACTACGGCGGCGGCGCGGGCCGAGTCCATCGGGCGGTACAGCAGCGAGATGCGCTTGCGGTCAATGTCCCCATGGGGTGCCAACAGCCGGGACAAGACGGACGAGTTCACCGATCCCCGCGGGGCACCAGTCATGGTCCAGGACGCGGAGAAGGCGGAATCGTGCCGGTAGTCATCCCAGCTGGCCTGCGTCGCTGTAGGGCCGACTTCGTCCCAGGCCAGGGACACCGGGGAACCGGCGGCGTGGGCTTCATCAATGATCAGCGCCGCCGGAGGATCGTAGGCGACGCGCACAACCTCGCACAACTCCTGGGCGGACATGGGACGGGCGATCCCGGCACCGGTGGACTGCAGCCGTGCCGAGAGGCCCGGGATCCGGGACGCGAGGTCACGGGCAACGTCTTCCGGAGTCCGCTTCTTGGCCCCGGCCCGAATCGCGGCGTTGAACGTCAAGGACACCCAGGCCCGTACCGTTGCCGATCCCTCCGGGTACGTGTCCACGACTTCGCCCAGCATGGCGCGGGCGAACTCGGGGGCGTCCGGATCGATGTTCATCATGACTTCGTTCCGCAGCCGATACCCGGAATCAGGCGCGGTCTCCACCGTGACGGCCGCGGCGTCCAGGCCGGCCTCGTCGGCCAGGGAGGCGAGCCAGCCGCCCCAGTTCGCCACCCAGGCATCGACCTGTTCCGGGTCCACAAGGGAGGCCCCGTCGGGTTCGGTGGAGAAGACAACCGTGTAGTGGCTGGTCGTGGGGACGTGCAGCAAGGCGAAGGGGCGCTTGTAGGAGTCGGTGAACTCGAACAGGGTGGACTTCGCTGCCAGACCGGGCAGCTGGTACATGCCCCACTCCGTCACGCCCAGAGGGCCGGAACGGTAGAGATTGGTCCCGGAGGACCGGGAGAGCTTGAACGCCATCCGGGTGCCGAACCGGTCAACAATGGACTGGCCATGCTTGTCCTTGACTGTCAGCAGCAAAGCCATGACACCGGCAAAGGCAAGGACGCCCAGGCCCGCGAGCAAACCCCACAGTGCGAAGCTCACAATGCCCATCAGTAGTCCGGCAAAGACAATAGCGGTACCGATCGCGCCAAGGTTGGCCAGGCCAGCTGAGCGCGGTACGCGCCAGTTTCCGTAGGACGGTTCTTTGTACTCGGTGTTAATTGCTGCCACTTGGGCCCTCCCCCGTTGAATCCTGCGCTGTCTTTTCAATGGCGTGCGACGTCCGGGACGCCAACTTCGCGCCTGTGGCTACAGCCACTCCGGCTGGCCCAGCCGCCGCGGCACCACCACTGGCTCCTGCCGCTGATGCCGCTCCGCCGGAGCCAGATGCTGCTGTCGTTCCGGCGGTTGCTCCGGTCCCTGCCTTGGCTGCTGCATCAGTGCCGGCGGCTCCGCCCGGTCCGCTGCTGCCCGGACTGGGTTGCCCACCTCCGCCCCGGGGTCCGGCGGGTCCGTCGCTGCCTTTCGGTGAACTACCGCCCTGCATGCTTTGGGTGTTTGACGTGCTCGTTGACGATGCGGGAACGGGGGATGCATTGCCCCTGCCGCTGCCACCCCGGCCAAGTGAAACCGCGCCGGTTGCGATTGCTCCGACAGCTGCTCCCGCCCCTGCGCCTCCACCGGAGGCAACCGCACCAACCATGGGGGTCACAAATCGCATCAACGCCGGCAAAGCGAAAAGTGCCACGACCATGAGCGTGAATCCGGTGATGGGCTGAACCAGGTTGGCGCTATTGCCGCCTCCGTTGCCCATCAGCAGGAACGCGACCGAATACACGATCGCAGCGGCTGGCTTGTAGAGGATGAAGGCGATGGTCCAGCCAACAGCTTTCTGGAACCACTGCCGGCCCATCTCCGTGTTCGTAAACGCGGCCGTGGTTGGGAGGATCCCGGCGAGGATCACCAACATGCCGCTGCGCACCACCATCAGTACGACCTGGACCAGAGATGCGATCAATCCGATCAGGCCCAGGACGATCAGGATAAACACCCCGACGCCGGTCTGGTTCGTCATCACCAGGATTTTCAGCGATTCAGCGAACCCCTTGCCGTCCGTGGCGCGGTTGATCACCATGGCGGAGAAGGCATCAGCTGCGACCACCAGAATGGAGATGACACCCAGACCGAGGCCGGAGACAAGCGTCAGGGTCAGTAAGGACCGGAGCAGATCCTTCAGGGGCGCACCCCGCTGCTCCCAGATCAGCCTGATACCACCCAGGATGACCGCCAAGACAGCAAGGGCCAGAGTCCACGGCATCAGCTCACTGTTCACCACCGAAACAACGGGGCTTGCAGTTCCGTCCTGGCTGGCCAAGTTCACGGTCGGCATCGAAACCCAGAAGGTCGACAGCGTGGTCACCATCTGGCTCATTCCTTCCATGATGGCTTTGGCGAGGTTGTTGATGGCATCGTCTGCAATACCCGCGGCAACATTGCTGGCACCCTGCTGGGTCCAGCACAGAGCGTTCCAAACTTCGCACTCTTTTTCTGCCACGTCAGACGCCGGCCCAAGGGATGAATGAACTCAGGTCACTGATCTGGCGGACTGCATTTCCACCTGCGGCGGGGACGTCCATCTTCCAGTCGCCGTCTTCCCACAGCAGGGATGTCGAGAAAGCGCCGTATCCCCCGTCACTGCTCTTGATCGCTAGCTCTACAACCGCAGCTTCGGGCGTATACGAGTGGATGATGAAGCCGGCGATCTGTACCTTCGGAGTGGTTCCCCCTCCGACGTCCTTCCCCTCCCTTATTGCCTGTACTGCTTTGTCCCGAGTGGGACTGTCAGCTGAGAGTTCCAGGTAAACCTGCTTCGCATAGCCATTGAATGAGGCAGCCCAGATGTTGGCCGTGGCGTAGAGCGCTCCGGTGGGCGACTGCGCGAAGCAGGACCTCAGACCGTCCTTGCCTACCGTGCCGGGGCCTGCGGTGGATGGGTCGGTTGGGACGGCCATGATTCCCACCAACTCCCACTTGGACTTGGGTGCGGTGCCCAACGCTGTGTCTTTGCTGCCAGGGAGTCCGCAGACACTCTTGTCAGAGGCAGTGGACGTGCTGGGGCTCGTCGGGGCAGATCTGGTCTGCGTGGGTGCTGGTTGGGCGTTTCCCTGTCCTCCTTTGGGGAGCAGGAAGATGACGATTGCTGCTGCGATCAGCGCGACGACCAGCGCGGCCGCGATGATGAAACCGGGCTTGGTGAACGGATTGCTGTTAGTGGTGCTCTCTGGTGATTGGCTCACGGTGAACCTCCCGTTGTTGGTGCTGGTTTTAGACGAAGGCGCGGACGATGCCTGAGGAGCCGGTGATGATGATGCAGCCCATCAGGACCCAGCCGAGTTTGGCGATTGATTCGCCGCCTTCTCCACGACGGAGCTGGATGACCATGCCGATGCCGACGATGATCACGCCCAGGACGCCAAGGACGAGGCCGATGCCAGAGGCCCAGTTCAGGACGGTGAGTAGGCCGCCGGCTTCGGCGGGCACGACAGGGGTTGGGTCGGGGATGGTGCTGGTGGTGATGGCGGTTATGACGTTCATGGTGAGACCTTTCGGTGATTAGTGCTTTGGGTTGGGTCCCGTAGCCAGAGCGGCTAGGTCGGTGATGAAGCGTTGGTATTCCCTGCCCGGTGGCGTTGTCGTAGAGTCGCCATGCCGCCATGCCTCGACCCAAGGGAGGATCCAGAGACGCGGGGCGCCCCCGCCGATAATCGCTGCGAAGTCGCGCAGTGCCTTGGGCGTCTTGCCTGGTGCATCTGCCAGGACGGCGAGGCCGATAAGTTCAACCTTGGGTGTTGCTCCTGATGCCCATTGGGTCAGGGCGCTTTGGGCGGTGGTGAGGCCACGCATATCGGTGCGGCAGACCAGCAGCACCCGGGGCTTGCTGCCGTCCTGCATAACAGGCCAGCAGTGCCCGGTAGGGCGGGCACCGTCGATTAGGTCTGCGGTGCGGCTTTCACCCGCTCCCCCGTGGCTACCCACAATCCACAGCATCGCGGACCCGGACACTACGCGGTTGGCCAGTCGGTCCGCGGTGTCCGGCTCCACCATGCCCCTCAGCGGTGTGCTGATCACGGCAGCTGGCGGGACGTGCACCTCTGGTGCTTCGTCGTCGTCGCTTTCGGCTGGGCTGGTGATCCAGGGGTTCAGAGACAGTTGCATGGTTCCTCCTTCCTTTCGTTCGCTGTTGGTTCTCTAGAAGCCTTTGGCGACGGCCGCCGCCGCCGCGAGCCAGGCGCGCTGGGTCGCGGGCTGGAGTGCTTCGTAGCGGATGGGGCCGTTGACCAGGGCCGGGTCGTAGGGAATCCGGACAACGGCGCGGACGAACGGTTCGAAACCGTCTGCGATCCGCTGCGCCTCCGCTTTCGCCCGTTTCAGGGCCTCGCCGGTCATGCTGCGTTTGGCGTCGGTGGACTCGGAAACGATCACGACGGCGTTGCGTGCCAGCTCGGCGTCGTGGCCACCACGGGATTCGAGGGTTTGCAGCGTCAGCCGTGCGGCTTCCGCACGGTCCTCGATGGCGGTGACCGGGACGACGAGCTGGTTGGTGTGGTCGATCATCCGCCGCCAGTTCGCTGCGCGGGCGGTGTTGCCGGAGTCCATGATGACCAGCCGGTAGTAGCGGGTGAGGACCTGGTGGGCAATGTCCACTTCCTCGGCGGTGACTTCGTGGTCGCCTTCTTCGTTCTCGTCGGAGCGCAGCACGTCGAACTTGTCGGCGGTCTGGTGGTGGACAAACTTGGCTATCTCGGCCGCGTTCGTGGACGGGGACAGCAGATCCGTGGAGGAATCGATCAGATCCAAGACGCTGCGGTCGTGGGCGCCCTTTTCGGTCCGCCACCCAAGGGTGCCCTGGGACTCGTTGTTGTCCCACGCCACCGTGGCCGCGCCGCTGTAGCGGGCGAGGATCGCTGAGAGCATCACCACAGTGGGGGTCTTGTTCGCCCCGCCCTTGCGGTTGACCACTGCAATGGTGCGCGGCCCGGGCCAGTGCTGGCTCACGGTGCGGATATCCTCCCGCTCGGCCAGTTCCTCCGCTGAGGGGTCCATCCGGAAGCCCAAGCGGGTCAAGGTCCCGCGCCAGCCCTGCGTGGCCGGCTCCAGCACCGGGGTGCTGACCAGGAAGGAGGTTTCCTTCAAGCTCCGCAGAAACAGGGGTTCCTCGGGAGCCGCAGCTGCTGGTGACTCAGTTTCACCGCCGCCGATCCCCTGGACGCCCGGACTGATATGGCCCGGTTCCTCAGTTTCTACGGGAGTCGGCGGCCACGGCTGGAGGTCAATAGCCGCCGCCGTAGCTTCAACCGGGGCAGGCCGTATAGGGATGGTTGTCGGCTCAGCAGCAGCCACATTGACGCCCTCAACCACTGCCGGGGCTGCCGCCTCGGCGGTGGTCACTGGAGCCTGAGCCCGACGACGGGCCGGACGAGGTACGTAGCTGACGGATTCGATCTTGTTATCGGGGTGCACGATGAGTTCACCGTGCCCTTCGGGATCTTCGATCTGGACCCTGACGGGGCGCTGCAAGGTCTGTGCCTCGGTAACGACGAGGGCGAGGGCGTTGTTGCGGAGCTCCGGGAGTGTTTGGCCGTCCGGAACGGCGCGGGAGTTGCCGGCAACGACGACTTCGGCGGTGCCGTTGTCACGGACGATGGCCTTGATGTTTGGAAAAGCCAGGACCTCGGTCGGTGTAGTAGCCATGAGCGTTCTTCCTTTGCGTGTCTGGTGGATGAGGTATGGCACGTCTAGGACGTTGGTGGAGCAAGCCGGTTGACCTTCCACGGGGCGTCCTTGTCCGTGCGGAGCAGCTGCAGCGAGTAGGTCCCTGCGTTGGTGGGGACAGCAGCGGTGACCCCGAAGCCATTGGTTTCATCGATCGTCAATGTGGCCGGACCGGTGACGCGGTTAGCCGGGATGTTGGTAGGGTCCACGGCTGAGTAGTCGGCGGTGGCCTGTGGGGTGAGCCACCGGGCGAGGTCATTGGCCCACTGCTGTTCGCCGACCAAGGGGCGGGCGAAGTCCGCCATGGCCCGCTCGGCGACATCCACCGCTCGGTCCTTGCTGGCCTGATCCCAGGCAATGCCCATCGTGGGCGGCACTGTCCCGCCCGGTGCCTGCGGGCCGCTGCCGGCGCTCAGGGACACCGGAGCCGAGGCAGTGGCCGGCGTTTCCGTGGAAGCAGGATTGGTGTGAGATGTCTGTGCGCAGCCAGCGCACAGTAGGGCCGCCGCGGCGAGGACCATGGGCTTTCTCATTTCTTCTCCTCTTGGTTGGGCAGGTATAGGAACGTGGAGGGGACACTGCTACTGACGGCGCGGGTGTAGTAGCTGTGGTCATCTGGGGGTGGGTTGCCGTTGTAGCCTTCTTCGACGTAGGTCCCGTTGTCCTTGACTTCCTTGACCACGGCTACGTGGCCGAACGTTGGGTCCGATCCCCCCACGCCTGGTGCATACCAGACGACCGCACCGACCCGGGGTGTTTGTCCGGTGGGCCAGCCCTTGGCGTCCCATCCGGCTTTCCATGTCAGGGCGGAACCGAGGCCCTGCCCGTCAGGGCGGAAGTTCCCGTTCAGGAACTTGAACGGGGCACTGGTGGACCCCATCTGCTGGTTGACCCTCCACAGGGCGAAGTCAACGCATTCGCGGTAAAACATGCCCAACGGTGAGGCGGCCGCGGAGCCTGCTCCGACCTGCAGCCAGGTCGGAGAGTCTTTCCACGGGTAGTCATCCCCCGCGCCGGAGTTGCCTGGGAGGGCACAGTCGCTGCCCTCGAGAGAGAAGTCCCCGCCCGAGAGTGCCTGGACGATCTTGACGGCTTCGGGCCAGTACTTCTGGTAGTGGTACGGGTCCGCGTTCCGCTGGACCTTGTTCCCGGCGATAGTCGGTTCCAGAAGTTCCCAGCCGGGTACAGCCTGTAGCCCCTTGATGAAATTGGTGGCGCTGATCGTCGGATCCATGCGATCCGCGTAGGAGCCCCATGCACCGTTGTCGCGCTGCTGGAACAAGCCGCGGGAGTCGGGCCCGGGACCGTCGCCGTAATCCAGTACGCGCAGTCCCGACTCCCCCAAGGCAACCATGACGCTGATGGTTTGGCCTTTTGCGGAGAGGTTCAGCGCTTTACCGGCACCCATGACAGCGGCGGCGTTCTTCAACTGTTCAGCGCTGTATCCCTCCACTTGCGTGTTTCCGTCCAGGGCCACAGCTGCCGGGCCGCAGTCGGCCGCCGCAGGTCTCGCAGGATTCAGCAGAAGGATGAATGAGAAGACCAGTCCGAAAAACAGCCCGGGAATGACGATCAAGGCCACGAGCGCCAACGACTTACGTTGGCTCATCGTGTGGTCCGTTCTCTGACGAACGACCTTAGGTCTTGCACAACCGTCCCCTCCCCGGTGCGCCGAAACTTGCGTCTTCGACTAGGCGACTGGTCAAAGTGCCGGGAGTGGTCCCCTGATGGGCGGAACCCCTCCCCGGCTAAACTCGGCCAAGAAGCTAAAATAAAGGTAAATACCAAAAATTGAGTTTCTGGAAATACTTAACTATTGGTATCAGTTTAGCAGGTTCATTGTCATGCGTCCTGTCACGTCAAGGAGTGTTTGTGCCCGTCTCAGCCAAAGAGTTCAAGAGCTGGCTGGACGCTTCGTCCATCAGCACTTCCCCGGCTGCCCTCAGTGCACTGACGGGCCTTAATCGCGGAACCCTGGGAAACCAGCTGCGGAGAGGGAACGTGGCTGAATCGACGGTCGTCGCCGTAGCGCGGGCAGCCGGGATAGGGGTGCTTCAAGCTCTCACGGCCTTCGATGGATATCGCGACGTTCTCTCCCGGCCCGTGGAACCGTCCGCTGCGGAAGTTTTGAGCCAGGTCCACCACGCGGATCTCATGGCAGAGCTGCAATTCCGGACGTCAAAGACCCATTACCCCCGCGAACTCAGAAGCCACATTCCACTCATTGAGTTTCCGCACGATGGTTCCCACCGTGCCTGGGTGGACGCCCTGGACCCGGGAGACCTCCGACACCGCATGGCCGCGGAATCGGGAATGGCACTGACGTACATCATCACGTCCCTCACGGAGAACCGTCTCTCGCCGCACCTTGCCGTAGCGGCGTCCCGGGCGACCGGAGGGTCATTCGCCTCAGGGCTCGTCGTTGTTGGCCTGGTCACGCCGGCAGAGGGCGGCTGGCAGGTGCGTGCACGCGAGGACGAACTGCTGGAGGTTTCCGATGACGCCCTTGTGGAGTTGATTTCAGGGCGCATCAACCTCCTGCAGCGCAGAGTGAAACAGCGCAAAGAGGCCCGCGAATACGCAGAGAAGATGACGGAGCTCCTGGGATGAAGGTGCTGGCCGTTGTACCCACTCTGATGCTCATTCTCTTGGGGAGCCTGACGTTCAAGCGCATCAATGCCCCTGCTACGGGATATCAGCATGCACTCAAGGGAAAAGGCAGAAACGTCGCGCTGTCAGGAATATTCCTCACACTGGCTTACCTGCTTCTTGTCCCACCCGTGTATTACGCAGTCGACTCCATCCTGCCCATCACGAACGCGACGGACCTGCTTTCGAAGTACTGCGCTCTGGTCGCCGTGGCGTTTCTTGGGGGCCACCTCAGTCAGGCCTACGGTTCAATATTCGCCAGACGCTGGACTGTAGGCATGCCCGGTGCGGTCATGCTCGGCCTCACCGCTACAGGCCTCCTGTTGACGGTTCTGGCCACGGACGGCCCCGCTCCCTCTCCTCAACTGCTTGATTATGCAACGCAGCCCAGCGTCCGCCTCAACACCTGGCTAGTCCTGATCTATGTTGCCTACGTCGTAGCACCCCTGATTCGGCCGGCCTACTTGGACTCCCGTCGGAACCCTTTGGCCATTGGGAAAGTGGCGTCAGGGATGATCGCTGGAGGCTTCACGCTTTCCTTGCTGCGGGCCGGTAGCTATCCCGCGGAATGGTATGGGGCCAAAGACCTCGCCTACGTGTACATGCTCATCTCCTACGCCTCGACCGCCTTGGTCGTCATTGGCCTTGCGCTGTTTGCATATGCGCGACGCCAGAAAAAGCCAGAACGTGAGCTGGGATCCGCCCTGTCGATCGACTAGAAGGACGCCATGACTACTCCCCAACAGGCAAAGACAGCCGTGCAGAAGGTACTGGCAGAGGTCCCACGTGAGCACGAGGCGGCGTACCAGGTCATCTACGCCGCAGTCCGTATCTGTGTGGAGGCTGGCATGGAGCGGAAGGCGGCCGCTGGATTTCTCGGCATCTCACGTTGGCGTATCGACAAACAAGGCCGTTACTTCCGCTCGCTCAGAGCTACCCGGGAGCTGTTCCGCGGGGCTTTTAGCGCGACCTCCGCGCAGACGGCCGCCGGTCCCGTCGATGAGATAGTGCGGCGGGCATGGTCGTGACATGCAGGTTCGACCCATATCCAAAATTTTTGGAGTTTATGACATATTGGAGTCATGGACTTTTCACCACGTGTCATGAGGGGCCACGAAGCCACAGTATGGACGCCGAGCAAGATTAAGCTCGACACACCCGCGCGGATCCCTGCGTATGCATTCGTCGCGTGACACGTTAAAGCCATGAGTGCACAACCAGGACGCGTCCGTCACCCCGACGGCATTGATCTGGTGCTCCTGCAGGGCCGAGTGAGGCCGGAGCGCCGCAAAGCCATCAACAGCGCAGCTGCGAACTCTGGCCGGTCAGTCGGCCTTTACCTTGAGGACCTGGTCCTCTACTTGGAGCAGAACGGCGGCCTGCCGGTCTTCCCCAAGATAAACCGACAAGCTGAGGAGCTGCCTATACAGGCCGCTTCTTAAACGAAAGACCCCGCACTAGGTGCGGGGCTTCCGAAATCCTTCCATCACCGTCTCTGTTTGGCGACTGTGCCGGCGATGGATACCAGAACCTTCCCGCGAGGGACGGTCCCTTTGTGTTCCCTTCAAACTGAAAGGTCTTGTCCCCCTTATGGTACCGGACCCTGCCCGGGCGTCAACGCACGTCCCGGCCCGAGTTGTGCCCTGCGGCGAGCAGGGAAAGGCCACGCCGAGAATCCCCGGCTATGTGGCGGTGCAGGGCTTGCCTGGCGTCTGGAAGCAGCGCGACCACG
This sequence comes from Paenarthrobacter sp. R1, assembly GCF_030264015.1. Taxonomy (NCBI): domain Bacteria; kingdom Bacillati; phylum Actinomycetota; class Actinomycetes; order Micrococcales; family Micrococcaceae; genus Paenarthrobacter; species Paenarthrobacter sp. R1. Next base: position 26,434 of record NZ_CP127117.1, read on the forward strand.
CGCTACTAGGCGAGCATTCGAAACGCACCGAAGCCCCCCGGCGCCTTAACCGGATGGTGGAACGGAACGAGGAAAACGTCCTTCGCGCCGTCCCTGAGGGCAGCTGCGCGCTGACCACGGACTTCGACTGGCTGGAAGCTATCCGCCAACACCCCAAGCTCACTTGGCGCAGATCCGACTTCCGCCGAAACCTCCTCGCCGTGGCCACGCTTTTACTTCTGGGCTTCGACTTCAACAGCCACACGGTGACCCCGGGCAACGCCTACCTGTTGGCCTCAGCCGGTATCGGCCAAGGCACTTTGGGGCGCATCAAACGCTGGCTGATGCGCCATGGATTCCTCGCCATCGTCGCTGGCGGCCGCTCAGCGATCTACACCCCCAGAAACTGCAGCGGAGAGACCAACCTCTTCAAGGCCGGCGAACGCGAAGAACGGATGGCCGACAGAGCCGTCTACGTCCTCTGCCGTCCCGCCACCGAAGAGGAACTGGCTAGGTTCGGTGAAGAAGAAGTCCAGCGCATGGAATCCAAGTGCAAACTGGACCCGCTTCTGGGCATGTTCGGACTCGCTGTGGACATAAATGGCAACCCTAACCTGCCCAAAGGGAAATCAGCCCCCAAAAGCATAAAGGCGTGGGCTTCGCCCACACTGAAATCTTATTTTGAGGCGGCCACTAAATGGGTGGCCGATGTAACGGCCGCTCGTACAGATCTGCAATGGCCAGCTGATAAAACGACAAGCGCCAATGACGAGGCAACCCGCGACTTCAATGAGTTGCAAGCGGCCCGTACCGTCCAATGGAACTCACCGCCACTCCGAAAGCTGCGCTCACGCCACCTCGCCCGGATCCTGGCGCCCTTTTTCCGTGCCGGTTACACACCAAACGATGTCCTGCATGCTCTCGACACCAAGCCCGACGGCACCGAGCACCGTCACGACGGTTTCCACGGCGCGTTGAACCTTCCCGCGCTCCTTCAAAGCAGACTCAACCACTGGCGGGTTAACGGCCGGCCTGTCTACAGCAGGCGGCAACGCGCCTTGCAGCGCTCCGAGGCGGCGAAAGCCCAAGCGAGGGCCGAAGCTCAGCGGATCCAGCAGCAAACAGCTGAACGCCGCTCAGACACTGTGCGTGCGTCCTGGCGAACAAGGTTCGCTGATGACTACCAAAAGGGACTTCAAGAGGCTGCCGCACGCGGCACCACGCGCTGACGCCCAATGTGGACCGCTTTGAGATTTATCCTCCGGTCTCCACCGGCCCACAGCGGGGACAGCGCAAAACCGGAACACTTCCCCATGGTCCAGTCCTCAGCGTTGCCGTCTCCCCTACCGTCTCGGTTGGGTTTCTTTCAGCCGGGACGACACACATCTACCGTGCGGGGCCGCGAATGGGAGGGCACAGGAACCGTGGCGGCGTGGGCGGTTTCTAAGGCGCAGGGGGGCTCCCAGCGAGCTACTGGCGGGGATGACCACAACCAGGAACCGTACAAATCCAATATTTTTCCTAGGGGGACTTGAATAGAATCTCCTAGGGGGGATAGGATAGAAGTATCAACAGCGCACTGAGAGGAACCCAAAAATGCTCACCGAAACCACCTACGCAAGCGGAAACACCGTCACCTTCGACCACGAAGACAAGTGGTTTCAGACCTTCGGAGCCGCCAACAACATCCTCAGCGGTGACTACGTGGCCGCCGGGGGAACCGGGCGCCAGCACTTCTGGATCGATAAGGAAAGCCTGCAGGCATACGTCCCCGCTGCCATCCGCCACGAATGAAGGAGCTTCGCCATGATCCGCAAGTGCATTGCCCTGGTCATCCCCGCGCGACTCAGCGACGAAGTCACAGCCAACCGCCAAGACGTCCGCCACGGCACCCTTGAAGCGCTGTACGGACAGCTGGACTGCATCGTCAATGGGGACTGGCAGGTCTACCTCAGGGCCGACAGCCGGAACTTCCACCCCAACGTACGAGCAGGGCAACTACTTCGGGAGACAGGCCTCTACCTGGGGTGGCTTGTGAAAAAGTGAATTATCCGACGCTAAGGTTTTGCCTGGCGCCGTAGCGGCCTGTATTTGCCGGGTTTGATGTGGTTGGCGCGGGGCCAGGTGTAGTCACCGGTGAGGTTGATGTGTTCCCATCCCAGGGGTGATAATGACGCCCTGGTGCTGGCCATGTTCAGCCTGCGAAGGTGACTCCGCAGTAGGCGATCGTTGCGACGAGAACGGTGGAGAGTGCGGCTAGGGCGAAGGGCTTGAGGCCCACCTTGACGAGGTTCCGAACCTTGACGCCGCAGCCGAGTCCGAACATCGCTGCAGCCAGCAGTCCTGTCTGCAGCAGCCCACCGGCCATCAGCACGGTGCCCGGCAGAGGGATGAAGGAACGCACGAACACCATCGCGATGAACCCGATGATGAACAGCGGGACGACGGGCGGCAGCTTCGAATGCGACATCTGTTGACCGGGTTCGCCTGCCGTACGGCTGAGACGGCGCTGCCGGATGCTAAGGATGGCCACGACAGGGGCGAGCAGCAGCACTCGGGCGAGTTTGACGATGACCGCGACCGTGAGCGCTCCGCCACCGATGATGCCTCCAGCGGCGACGACTTGCGCGATTTCATGGATGGAACCCCCTGCCCACATCCCGGCCGTCTCGGAGCCCAGGCCAAGCAGGTCCGTGATCAGTGGGACGAGGGGAATCATCAGCGTTCCGAAGATCACCACGAGGGCGACCGCGGTGATGGTGTCTTCCTCGGCCTCGTCGTCCGGATCGGTGACCCCTGCCGCGCCCGCCACGGCTGCCGCGCCGCAGATGGAGAATCCGCAGGCGATTAGCAGCGAGAGCCCGGATGGAACCCGTAGCAGCTTCCCCAGGAGAACGGTGCCGAACAGTCCGCCGGCGACAATGCACACGATGACGACCAGCATCGGGGCTCCGAGTTCGAGGATGTCTGTCAGTACCAGTTGGAGTCCGAGGAAGACGATGCCGGCGCGCAGGAGCTTTTTCGCGGAGAAGTCTATGCCGTCGGAGGCTGCCGCTGGCAGCCGGACGACGTTGGCCAGGAGTACGCCAAGCACGATCGCGATAATGAGCGGGCTGACTCCCGGCAGCAGCAGGCTGACCCCGTACGATGCTCCGGCCGCGGCGAGGCAGAGGACAAGCCCGGGCAGCAGCGCGCGGACTCGGGCAAGCAGCGTGTGTTCCGGTCGGGCGGTCGCAACGTCCTGGGCATGGGTCATGCATCCATCATTTCCTCGGACCGCTCGTGCGAGTAGAGGCAGATACCGTCCGCCATACAAGTTATGCTTGTGCTTGGGAGGCGGAAGATGCGCAACGGGCCGGACTTGGAGGCACTGCGAGCCTTGGCGCTCGTCGTGAAGGAAAGCAGCATGTCGGCGGCAAGCACGCAGTTGGGCGTGAGTCAGCAGGCGGTGTCTCTGCGCATCCGGAAACTGGAAAAAGATTTGCGCGTGCGACTCCTGGTGCGTTCTGCACGGGGTTCGCGATTGACTCCGGCGGGCGAGCTGATTGTCGGCTGGGGAACAACGCTGCTGACGGCGGCCGATGAGTTCTCGGATGCTGTCGATTCGCTCCGCACGGATCGCGGGAAGATGATGCGCATCGCCGCGAGCCTCACGATCGCAGAACACCTCCTACCGGAATGGATCGCCCGGTGGCGCATCTCTCACGGCGATGACGGCCCGGTCGTTCAGCTCACAGCCGCCAACAGCAGCACGGTCGTCGAGGCCATACGCGAGGGAACCGCAGACCTCGGGCTCATCGAGACCCCTGTCGTTCCCGCCGGCCTCCGGTCAGTCACTGTTGCTTACGACACCATCGAAGTCGTTGTGCAGCACGGTCACCGGTGGGCGAAGACCCGCCAGGTGTCCGTTCGTGAACTGGCGGCCACTGGGTTGGTGCTCCGCGAGACCGGCAGCGGCACCCGACGAGCGCTCGAGAACGCCCTCGCCGTGGCGGGCTTTCCACTCGCAGCCGAGCCCGCAGCCGTGCTGACGACCACGCTCGGCGTTCGCAGCGCGATTATGGCCGGCATCGCCCCCGGCGCGCTGAGCTCCCTCGCAGTGTCCGAGGACACCCGTGCCGGCCGACTCGTCCGAGTTCGGATCAACAATCTCCAGATCACCCGCCCGCTCACCGCCATCTGGGCGGGGACGGCTCCGCCGCCTCATGTACGGGACTTCCTGGATGTCATCGCCCGAACTGACCGGTAACGATCGTTCGCAAGACGCCCGCGGGAACTGGCTCCACCTCCTGGGGATCGCAGGGGCCTAGGTGTAACCGTTGCCGTGTTCTCGGGGTGGCTTGTGAAAAAGTGAAACATCCGACGCTAAGGTTTTACCGGTCGCCGTAGTGCCCTGTATTTACGGGTTTGAAGTGTGTCGTTTTCAGCACCTTGAAGACACGCTGCAACACCGGGGCATTGGGCATTTGTTGTGAGCCTGTCCGGGCTCCCATAGATTGACCTTTATGGACACCCCGGAGGAGATGGACGATTTTGAGCGGCTCCATGATCTGGTGACCGAGATGGACGACATCAAGGGACTCCTTGATGTCATGACCGGGCTGGCAGCCGAGGCATTGACCCGGGCGGCAGGCGCCGCCGTGGAATGCGCGGTGACCCTGGCCGGTCGTAGGCTCCGCAGTTCGTCCATACCGGTGAGTGGTCTCCGCCGACGCCGGGATGTTGTGGATAGGTCACCGCGGTCTGGACGTGGTTTCTGCTTAGGCCGGCATAGCTGGTGACTCCTTCGATCATGGTCGGGTCGTTCTCTGCTGCCGGGGTCGGTTGACCGCTGCCGTTTGCGGTGAGCCCGTAGGTGAGCGCGCCGGCTGCGAGGAGGAGTGGCACGCCGACGGCGATCAGCGGCCGTTGCAATCGGGCGGGTGACTTGGTCCCTTTTGTGTTGGTGGGTGAGCGTTGCTGTGAGCCGGGTGTTGTCCGGGGTTTCATGAGGCCGCCTTCGGGCGCTGTGAACGGTTGCTTGTTTCCGTGAGGGGCTGCTGGTCCGCTGCGGCCCCGCCTACGGTGCGGTCGTTGCGGGTTTCTGGAAGAGGGTGCCTTGGAGGATGCTGCCGTGGAAGGTCCGGGCGGCGACGATGATCCACGCGGCGACCAGCAGGGTGTAGCCGGCAACGGCCATCGCGTCGAACACGGCGAGGTGGGTGTGGGCGGCGAGGCCGGTTAGGCCGGTGACGCAGGTTCCGATGGGGAAGGTGAATGACCACCAGGTCAGGGAGAACGGCAGGCCCCGGCGTGCGGTGCGGATGGTGATGGCGGTTGCGAGGGCGGCCCACATGAGCGCGAAGCCCAGGACCGGCACCCCATAGAGGACGCCAAGGGCTTCCATGGCCTGGGCCAGGGTCCCGGATACGGCGAGGTGGGCGTTCCCGCCCAGGAGGTTGGCGGCGGTGATGGACTGGCCCAGCGGCCCCAGCACAATCCACAAGGTGGGAACTGCCGCTGCGGCCCCGATTTTGTGCCCTGCGAGCCGGTTCCAGATGAGGGTGGTGATGATGATGGAGGCCAGCAGGCTGAGCCCGAACATCGCGTAGCATCCCATCAGCAGGCTCAGGCGCGCCTGCCCTGCCGGGACGTAGGGCAGCAGCAGCGCCCCGGTGGAAGCCGAAACCATGGGCGGCACGACGGGCATTAGCCAGCCGCCGAACGCACTGTCCTGTGTGACCTGGTGCCGGGTGAACTGCAGATACGGGACGGCAACGGCACTGGCCAGGCCCAGCACGGTACCGGCGACCCAAAGCACCGTATCGATACCGAGTGCCAGCTGTTCGCCGAGGACGTCTTTTCCCAGCAGCAGGGTCCCGGCGCCGACGGTGAGAAGGGCCATGGGCGGTGCGCCGTAGAAGTGCGCTATCACCGGATGGCTGTGGTGGCTTTGGGCGGTTTCCCGGTGCCGGATCCAGTGCACCGCGGTCGCGGTGGTTAGCAGTATCAGCAGCATAGACGCCAGGGCCCAGACGACGGTGGCGCCGGTGCGCAGACCGGGGAACTGCAGGGGCAGCGTCGCGGCGGCGGTCGCGACGATCCCGGTACCCATGATGGAGGCGAACCAGTTAGGGGTCAGGTTCGCGAACAGCTCCGACGGCTTCTCCAGACGGCGCAGGACGCGCCGGCCCCCGGTACGGCCACCCGGGGTCTGTGCCGATGGTGCGGGGTGGTGTTTATCGGCGGTCAGCAGCAGTGTTCCCATACTTTCCATGCTCCCGGTCCCGGACCTGCCACAGTAGGGGGCATACACTTGTCAGAGTACAAGTCGGACTTGTACCGCCTGTGACTTTCCGAAGGAGATTCCCCGATGCTCAGCCCCCGCATACCGGAGCTCTCCGCCCTGGAAATGCTGGCCGCTGTTCATGATCTGGGGTCCCTGTCCGCCGCGGGGAAATACCTTGGGCTGTCCCAGCAGGCTGTCTCCTCCCGGATGCGCTCCCTGGAGTCCCAGATCGGGTTCGTCCTGCTGACCCGGACCCCGCGGGGGTCCACCCTGACAGAATCAGGTGAACTGGTCGCAGGGTGGGCGGCAGAGGTCCTCGCAGCCGGGGAACGGCTCGATGCCGGGATCGCCTCGCTCCGATCCGACACCGCCCGGCAGTTGAAGGTCGCGGCCAGCCAGACCATCGCCGAACACCTGCTGCCGCTCTGGCTGGTCGCGCTGCGCCGCCAGCAGGAGTCCCTCGGACTGGTCCCCACGGTCGTGGAGCTGGCGGTGAACAACAGTGAAGCCACCGTAGCCCTGGTCCGATCCGGACAGGCAGCCATCGGCTTCATCGAAAGCCCGCACCTTCCCCCGGACCTGAGCACCGCGGCGGTGCAGGACGATGACCTGGTCCTGGTCGTCGCACCGGGGCATCCCTGGGCCCGGCGCCGGACCCCGGTGACGGCAGGCGAGCTGGCAGCAACCGCGCTGGTCACCAGGGAACACGGCAGCGGAACCCGGGACGCCCTCGAGCACCTGCTCACCACCGCCGGAACCGCGAACCTGGCAGAGCCGCTGGTGGAACTCTCTACGACGGCGGCCGTCCGCTCCGCCATCGCAGCCGGCACGGCCCCCGGAGTACTCAGCGCACTGGCCGTCCGTGACGACCTCGCACTGCACCGGCTCGTCGCAGTCCCCGTCCGCGGGCTGCCTCTGCGCCGCGCCGTGACCGCCATCTGGCAGACCGGCCCTACACCCCCGCCCGGACCGCCCCGTGACCTGGCCGCCATCGCCGCCAAAGCTGCTTCAGGAACCGGCACCCGCCCGAAGACGTGAAATCCGGCACGGTTGTAATACTTTCCGTGATGGGGAAGGCAGCCCGTGGAATGACGCGGGCACACGGGTTCGAAGGAGAGAACACAATACCCGCGAGGGCAGTAGGGGACTCTTCGTGGTTGGCCTGGAATTCGCCGCGTCGGATGCTGAGTTACGCGGGCGGGATTTGCGCGGCGCTGTATCGCGGACCAAGGGAGTGGTCGAGGGACCGTGGTCTGGTAACTGGTGGCAGCCGTTCTTGCCGACACACGATCCCCGGCCGGCCAGCTAAAAGGCCGGTGGCGCCCAGGACGCTGCGTTGTGTTATCCGGCGGGGGTGCTGATCTTTTCCCCGGCCGGGTTGATGACCCACCAGATCTTGTTGAAGCCCTGGCCCTTGACGTCGCCCGGGGCGGTGTCTTTGCTGTAAAGGTACAGGGGCATCCCGTTGAGTGTGACCTGCCTGGTCCCGGCGTCGGTGGTGATCACGCCGACCTTTCCGGTGACACCCTCCACTACCGGGGTCCCGGATCCGGCGGTCACCGCCGGCCAGATGGACAGGCAGGCCCCGGTGCAGGCACTTTTCCCGGAGTCTTTGACGTCCTTGTCGAAAACATAGACGGACATGCCCTTGCCGTTGACAACAGTGGTCCCCAGGGAGGTTTTCGCGGTGGCCAGATCTGCCGGGGCGGCACTGGTGGCGGGGGCTGACGTTGTTCCGGTGGAGGTCGATGTTGATGCGCCGCAGCCGGTCAGGGCCAGAGCGGAAAGGGACAGTGCTGCCATGGCTGTGCTCAGTCTCGTGTTCATGAAATATTCTTTCTCTTAAAGAAGATCTTTGGAACAGATGCACCCGGGCTGCTCTCAGCCGGTCGTTGCGGTGGATCTGCACGGCGCGGGTTGGCCGCTATGCCCTAAGACGGCGCAGGTGGTGAGAATGGTTCAACCGGGGGCGGAATTTTTTACGGCTGAACTTTTCCCGGCCATTGGGCGTCTTAGCGGGTAGAGCCCGTTCCATCGAGATGTCAGGGGCGTCCATGCCATTGGATGAGCAGATAGTCGCAGAGATCTACCGGGAGCATGCACCGGCGCTGCGGCGCTTCGTGATCGGAATAACATCCAGCCCGGAGCAGGCTGAAGACGTCGTACAGGAAACGATTCTGCGCATCTGGCAGCAGGCGCCCGGGATCACCACCAGTATGCGCGGTTACCTTTTCCGGACGGCCAGGAACATCGTCATCGACAATTTCCGGCATCAACAGCGCCGGCCCCAGCAAACGCAGACGGAGCACCTGGAGCAGATGGCGATTACGGTCGAGCACGTGGACGAGCTGTTGATGAAGGTGCTGATGGAAGAAGCGCTGACCCGGCTCAGTGCCGTGCACCGCGAGGTCATCATTGCCCTGCATTACCGCCGTTTCACGGCGGCCGAAGCCGCCGCGGTCCTCAACCTCCCGGCCGGGACGGTCAAGTCCCGTGCTTTCTACGCCCTCAAGGCCCTCCGCGCCGTTCTGGATGAAATGGGAGTGAAACCGTGAACACGGACCCGGCAGACCACGACGCCCTCCACCACCTGGTGGGCGCTTATGTACTCGGCGCCCTGGAACCCGGAGAGCGGGCACTCTTCGACCAGCACCTGACACTGTGCCCGCGATGCTCGGGCGAGCTTAAGTCCCTGAGCGCCCTGGCGGGGTTCCTTAATACCGTGCCCGCAGAAACGGCGATCAGGATGGCCGCCCCCCAGACAGCGGCCGGACCGGTCCACAGGATCAGGGGCAGCTCCGCGCCCCGTGCAGGCGCCCCGGAGGCGACGGACCAACCCGGGCTGGCGCCGCTGATGGCGCAGCTGGCCACCCGCCGGCGGCGGACCCGACGGCGGACCACGGGATTGGTCTCCGGCACGGCCGCAGCCTTCCTGGTCATCGGCTTCGCAGCCGGCCCAGCCCTGACAGGGTCCCCGAAACCGGAAGAAAGTTATACCAGCAGCGCCGCCTCCGGACCCCAAGTGCAGCTGGGCCTGGTCAAGAAGGCCTGGGGAACCGAGCTGGCCCTGGACGGACGCGGGCTTCCCGACCGCGGAGTCATCTCGCTCTGGGTCAGGGACACATCGGGCAACTATGACCGGGCGGCCAGCTGGAACGCCACAGCCCAGGGCCGGGCCAAGGTAACGGGCGCAACACCAGTGACCATCGAGGACGTGGAAACCATCGAAATCCGCGACACCGCCGGACAAAAAATCGCTGTCCTAGCCAGAGCCGCCAACAACTGACACACCGAAAAACTGCCCGCGCGGATACCGCCCACACTGAGCGCCCGAGCAGGGGGACTGCCCCGGATTTCGTTGACTCCTCGGGGTCGAATGTTGTTACGTGGCCTTGAGGCCGGTATTTTTTGTCTCAAACTCGACCGAGGTTGGCGACCGCGGCCCCGCTGACGGCGTTTCCGGTTTGTATGATTTCTCCATCCAGGTCACGATGACCACGTGAAGGTCGGCCCTGGCGCCGGGTTCTTCGAGCTGAAGGCCTCCGAACTTGTGGTGTACACGTACACCTACGACGACGGAAAAGAGCATGATCTGGGCATCTGGCTGCACACCCAGCGCCAAAAGAGCCCGGCACGGCGAACTCGAGCCTAACAAGACCCGTGGCAGGGTCCGATTCGTTGTAACACCATCGGTGCAACACAATTCCTCTCACAAGGGAACCTTGTGAGCTCACAAGTGGCGCCCCCCTACTGGCACCGTTCCCGAACGGGAAGGATAGTATCGACGCGTCCCTGGCTGGTGGACACCGGCCTGGGCGCCTGCCCTGAGTCTTACCCGCTGATGCCAAACTTTCCGGAGTCTTCATGATTAATTTACTGCCGCGGTGGCAGAAGCGCCTTTTGGTGGTTCTTGCCGGGGTAGCTGTATTGGGCCTGTTGGGGTTCTCCTTCGTTGTCGGCCGGGTCTTGGCCGGGCCGGACTACCCTTCGAGCACAAGTGCGGATGCCGGGTTCGCCCGTGACATGCAGATTCATCACGCACAGGCGGTGGAAATGTCTCTGATGGTCCGGGACCGCACCGAAAATGAAGAAGTGAGGGCCATTGCGTATGACATCGTGTTGACCCAGCAGCAGCAGATCGGGCAGATGTACGGCTGGCTCCGGGAGTGGAATCTTCCGCAGAGCAGCGGAGGCCAGCACATGGCATGGATGTCCGCCCACCCGACAGGCCACAATGGCCACGACAAGGACTACGGCGCGGGAACCCGGACAGCCAAAGATCTAGAAGTCATGTCTGAGGGCTTGATGCCTGGGATGGCAACCTCCGCGCAACTGGCAGCACTCTCGAACGCCGAAGGCGTCGACGCGGACCGCGTCTACCTCACGCTGATGATCGCCCACCACGTGGCCGGGGCGGACATGGCCGAGGCCGCCGCTGACCTGGCCGAAACCGGGCACGTGCGCATGCTTGCCGCGAAAATGGCGGAAGGCCAGCAAGCAGAGATCACTGCCCTGCAGGAGCTGCTCGGCCGCATATAACCACCCCGGTGCAGGCTGACAGCGGACTGCACCGGCACAGATGAACCGTCTGCCCCGCCTCAATGAAGGAAAGTCAAGAGTTGAACAAGAAACCAGTCCAAAGAGACACGGCGCGTAAGGCGACCCTGGCCGCCATTAATGCCCGGCAGCGCGCACGCGAGCGGAAACGAACTGCGCTGATCTTCGGCGGGGTCGGGGCTCTCATCCTGACGATCATCGTGGCGGTGTCCATCGTAGTGACGGCGGAGATTCAGGACGGCAATGCGGCGAAGGAGGCTGCTGGCCGGCCAATCGAGGGCGTCCAGGCGTATGAGAACCTCGGCAGGGACCATACCCTGGACCCAGTGTTCTTCGAGCAGAGCCCGCCGGTGGGAGGGAACCACCATCCCCTCTGGACCAACTGCGGGATCTACACCCGAACCCTACCGAAAGCCAACACAGTCCACTCGCTGGAGCACGGCGCAGTATGGATCAGTTACCAGCCAGAAATCGGCCAGTCCCAGATTGATGAGCTGGCCGCGCTCGTCGGAAAGCGCAGCTACGTCCTCCTGAGCCCCTATCCGGGACAGGACGCCCCCGTGATCGCCACCGCCTGGGGTCTTCAATTAAAAGTCGACTCGGCCGATGACAGCCGGCTCCCGACATTTCTGGACAAGTACATCCAAGGACCCCAGACCCCGGAGCCCGGAGCCCCATGCTCAGGCGGAATCACACCTTAGCCGTAGGGCGACCGACACATGCGGGAACCGCACCCGTTCATCGCCCGGACGAAGAGCATTTCCCCAAAGTAACGCGACCGATCGTTCGCAAGACGCCCGCGGGAACTGGCTCCACCTCCTGGGGATCGCAGGGGCCTAGGTGTAACCGTTGCCGTGTTCTCGCCTATGTGCTGCGTTCCTCCGTTTCTGATACGGCCTAGTCCCTCCGACGCTTAAAAAGCGCTTAGCGTCGGGTATTTCACTTTTTCACAAGCCACCCCTACCTGCCCGAGGTGGCAGGCACCGCTGTTTACCTGGGACGCGCGGAACACGGCTGGGACACCGACGCCCCAACCCATCTGATCCGCCTCGCAGAAAAGTTGTTCGACACCCGCCTAGCCGCAGTGGAATTCGTTTAGCCAGCCCAGGGTGGCCGGAACCCCGGCCACCCCCTCCCCAGGAGCCCGGAACCATGAGCATCACCGTCTACACCATCACCGATGAAACAGGCCGTGAGTGCAGTAACTGCACCGCCACCAAGAAGGCCATGGACCGCCAGAGAATCACCTACCAGGTAAAGGAGATGACAGCCATGGAGCGGGATACTTTCCGGCAGGCCGGCCACATGGCGGCGCCCGTCGTCGTCATCGATTCAGATTCATGGTCAGGCTTCCGCCCCGACAAAATTCTCACCCTCAAATGAGTATCTACTCATTTACTCACTTGAGTATCAATCGCGAAAAGGAAAGATCATGACGGAGTTAGCCGGCCAGTTCACACTTTTCGACGTAGAGCGGTTCCCCAGCGTATTTGACCCTGAAGGCTACGAAATCGCTTACTGCCCGGCATGCCATTCCAACTGGGGAGCCGAACGTGCCCGTACCCGCAGAAGCGAGCAAGAACGGATCGAGCAAGATCACGAACTACAGGCGGATGGCCGCTGCGCCTACATGCACAAGCATCTCGTTACGGAGCCCTTTTACACGCTCGAAGAAATGCAACTGATCCGCGTGGGAGGATGACCCCTGCCTTACCCACGCCCTGCCGGTTTTACGGGGCTGTACCAGCTCAACGAGGAATCCTGCTAGCCCCCCTGCGATAAGTGCTCTAGGGGGACTAGCGTAGACACGGACAGCTGCCCGGCCGCCAGGAAAGGACTCCCCCAACGCATGACAACCAAACGTGAGTTCGAAGCAATCGCCCATAAAGAGGGCAAATGGTGGCAGATACGTATCCACCAGATCAACCAGGCGGCCCGCGCCAGCCGCGCAAAAGACATCCAGGACATCGCTGCCGACCTCGTGGCCACGACGCTCAACCTCGATCCAGAAGACGTAACGGTGCACGTCACCCTCAGGGCGCCTGGAAACATCATGGAACGCTGGACCCAAGCCCGGAACGACCTGGAGAAGGCCCAAGAACTATCGACAAAGGGAGCCGCGGAATCCCGCGCCGTCATCGCCGAACTGAGCGAGGACTTCACCATCACCGAAGTAGCCCGCATGCTCGGCATCTCCACGCAGCGCGTATCCCAGCTGAAAGCGAAGAAGGCACCAACCGCATAAGCCCGATATAGGCAGTCAGACCACAACCGTAGGCTGACTCAGAAATCCCCCATCTCAGAGAGGAACGCACCATGGATGACGAGACCCCCGAAGTGATCCGCGCGGCCGATGACGCCTACGAAGCCATTCGCTCAATCAACCACCTGACCATCACGCAGATCCACCCGGCCCCTACCGTTTATAGCGTCTTAGGAAATCTCAAGGGCCTAGGCCACATGCTGCCGCAGGCGTGCACGCAGCTCGCCAAATCCCTTGGCCGCTCTCTGGACGAATACGACGTGTACGAGGATGACGGCCGCGATCCCATTCAGAGCGTGGCCGCTGCTACCGACCATCTCACAAGGGCCGCGCAGTTGGCCGCCGAACTGGGCGCCGAGCTGGAGAAAGCGCAGAGCGCCATTTCCCGTCAGGGTTACAGGGACACGCCGCTCCCCTAGCCTCACTCAAATACTCATTTACTCATGGAATACTCAAATGAGTATTAGCTCAAATACTCATTTGATTATTTCGCATAGAACAGGACGCCACACGTGAAAGTCATCGCAGTTCTCAACCAAAAAGGCGGGGCCGGCAAAACAACCATTGCCACGCATGTCGCCACGGCGCTTAGATTGGCCGGCCATACCGTACTGCTTGTGGACTCAGATCCTCAAGGCAGTGCACGGGACTGGGCCGCAGCCCGCGAAGATCATCCGATGCCCGTAGTGGGGATGGACCGACCAACGATTGAACGGGACCTTAAGAGCATCGCCCCCGTAGACTTCGTCATCATCGACGGCGCCCCGCAAGCCGCAGACCTCGCCGTGTCGGCCATCAAAGCCAGCGACTTCGCCCTCATCCCCGTGCAACCGTCGCCCTACGACATCTGGGCCACATCCGACCTCGTTGACCTGGTGAAGCAGCGAATCGAAATTACAGACGGAAAGCTGCAGGCAGCTTTTGTTGTCTCCCGCGCCATCACTGGAACGAACATCGGAAAAGAAGTCTCCGGGATCCTGGAAGGCTACAACCTTCCCGTTCTGCAATCCCGGGTGCACCAGCGGGTTGACTACCCAGGAACCGCAGCGGGGGGATCCACCATCCTGGAGGACTTCCCGGGGTCGCCCGGGGCCAGAGAGATCCAAGAGCTCACCAACGAACTCCTTACGCTCGTGAGTAAATGAGGAAATGAGTAAATGAGTAGTTTCTCTAAGCTGTCCACGGGGCGCCCCAGCCAGTCCGCCACAGCCAAAGCCAAACTGATGGAAAGCCTTAAGGATGAGGTTCCAGCCGAGCAGCTTCAGCGGGTGAACTTTGAAGTCCCCAGAAGTAAGCATGCCAAGCTCAAAATCCTCGCCGCCAAGCGCAACCAAAGCGTCAAAGAGTTCCTGACCGCCTACATAGATTCGTTTCCAGATGAGTAGTTACTCATTTGAGTATTTGAGTGGGGGAGCGGATCCCAGAACACTGTCTAGTTTTGCTTGGAAGCGGGGGGACTCGGCATGAATGGCCGCATGACGCTGCCCATCTGGGAGAGCCTTGTCGCCGAAACCCAATTCGCCTCCGATCTGGCCTTGGCCGGGCTTCGTAGACTGTGCTCCGTCCCAACGGCTCCTGATTTGTTCCCCTGGGGCAGCAAAGATCAAAACTACGCACTTCATGTCGGGATGCACTCGTATTCGTCCGGGTTGGAGCGCCTGTGCAAGCTGGCCATCGCCTGCAACGGGTACGCGGTCGCGGGCGAGTTCCCGCGACTGCGTGACTACTCCCACAAGATTGGGAACCTGCTCAACGCGGTTGAGAAGTTGCCGCTGCCTCAGTCGGGCCCCCGCGTCGCGCCGCGTAAGATGGGGTATCTCGTCCGCCCGCTGGACGCCCTCGACCCAGATGTCACGAACATGGTCGAGCGGTTCGCCAATGGGGCCGGCAGATACGAGCACCTAGATTCGCTTTGGAACGATGACACCGAGGTCAGTACGTACAAGGAATGGTCTGCACTTGCTGCAAGGGCTTCGGTCTCGGAAGATGTGCGCCGACTGATCTCGATCAAGGAACGAGCGGCCGACGCAATTCAATCTGAGCTGGTTGACAACGGGCTCCTATGGACTTCGCAGCGAGTAATACAGGACCTGGCTCTTGACCTGTACAAGCCGTCAGTCGGCGTAGTGATGAGCCTTTTCCGGAAGGTCCGGTGGGTGTCCGCAAGCCTTGATGTGGCCACTTACTACACACGACCGGAACTGCCACTGCTGGGGGAGGTTGTCTCTCGTATCTTCATCCACACTTCCGCGGACTTCTTCAATTACCACATCGCCAGAATCGGGGACGAGGAAACCGTGGGCGAAGAGCTCGAAGCGGCGCACGAACGGATTCGCTTACGTGAGGCGGAATCGGACGATGAAGGCCCCCTGGCGCCATGAGCAAACTTACGTCTTAGTCCTTATCGTCCTGGCGAGGCGGTAGGTGGCGGTACAGCGTTGTTCGGGCCAGTCCCGTTTTGATGACAATTTCCCGCATCGGGATGCCCTTCTCCCGCAGCATGGCGGCGTGTTCAAGCTTGTCAGGATCGACTACGGAAGGCCGGCCCGTCCGCCGGCCATGTGCCGTGGCCACCGCCCTCGCATGGGATGCCCGTTCGGACGCGTAAGTTCGTTCCATCTCTCCGAAAAGCGCCAGCATTACTACCGCCAGCTGCGCCATGGGGCTGTCCGGGTTCGATGTGTCGATTGGCAGGGGATCAGCCAGCGTCCGGACGCCCACCCCGCGACCTTTGAGCTCGTGCATTAGGTTCAGAGTGTCCCGCACCGTGCGCCCCAGCCGGTCCAAGGTATGCACCACGATCACATCGCCGGCTCTGGCATGGTCCAACGCCCCCTGAAGGCCGGGCCGGTCCCTTGTGGCTCCGGACTTCTTATCGGCGAACACTTTGGTGATGCCGGCGACCGCCAGCGCATCCAGTTGCCGCCCTAGATCCTGTTTGGCGGTTGAGACTCGCGCATATCCGATTTCCATCCGAGCACCGTACCGAAAGTTGCGTCTGTGACCTCCTTCTATGGCGGGCGTTTTGGCATAACATGCGGGACACGAAGATTACGCGAAACGGTGCGGATCAGATTGCTGGGGGAAGTGTCCCACTGACAGGTGTCCTGATTCCAAGGAAGTGGAACGCTGGGGGAGTGGACCGAGCTTCGGTGATGGCGGGATAAGTTTGGTCACTATGGCACTCACTTCGGCGCAACGATCTGCGCAACGGTCACTGGTTGGTCTCATTCGGGCTGGTAGCGCCGTCGTGAGTCGCAAAGAGGGACTGAGCATCTGGCGTGCGCGCGGTAGCGAGGAATGGCAGGTCAGCGTGGACGAGATTACGAATCATCTTGACGCTCTAGAAGTGCCTTACTCTGTTGCTGTTGTCCTGCGGCCGGCGCACGGCAAACGACCCCGCCAGGCAGGCTTCTCTGTCCAGGTGGAGTGGGATCGGCTTGACTCCCTGGTGCGTTGGGTTCCTTCACTTCGTGTGCTCATGGATGCCGTTGAAGAGAGCCCTGGGGCAGAGTAAGAAAGCAGCGTTCTGGGCTCACAGGAAGTACTCAAGGTCCCGTATCTCGTTGGAATGCACGCGGATTGCGTTCTCCGGACACTCGAGACCGCGCCTAACCGTCACTATGTAGTAGTCACCATGCTTGACGCACGGTCCGAAGATACCCATGACGAACTTCTCTCCTCGGTGCTCTGCGTCCCCTACCTCGGCGATGCGGGGGAGACCACCCCGGATATATCGCAGTCGTTGGATGCGTAAGTCGGAAACAGGACGGCCAAGAAGTGCACCATGAAGGAATCCGTACACCTCTTCGGCTGCAGGCGCATCAAACCCTGGCATAAAGAATGTCTGCCTGTCGAAGTCTGTGTATGGAAACTGGGGATCTCGTGTTCTCATGCCAAGGACCATAGAACCGCGGAAGGGCGAGAAGTGGGACCCGTGTACGTGGCGGATCCTAAGGCAGATATGATCCGGGCATGACTGAGTTGAAACTCCTCGTGAAGGCCATCATTGAAGATCTCGGCGATCCTTCCGATTGGCGCCCACCAGTGGAGTTTCGGGACTCTCTTGCGCTTTGCGCTCTTAACTCGGCGTACTCCCTTCGGGGGAGCTCAGCCGCAGCGACGAACGTGCTCGCTCGGTACCGTGCGCTTCGCCCAACGGCAGACACAGACAGTGGCTTAGACCTGATGGAGGCCATGGATAGCGCGGGTGGCCCCGCAGATTTCGCCCGGGACATCCTGTGTAACGAAAGCAGGCTCCCTGGGACAAACCGTTTGCGACCTGAGGGCATTTACGAGGGCCTCTCCCGACTCGCAGCCCTAGACGCCGCAGTAACGAGCACAGAGCAACTCCGATCTGCCGCGACCAACGGCAGTACCTCCGCAAGGGCAGCATGGATTTCAGTCAAAGGCTTCGGCCCGCTTGCCTGGTCATACCTGATCATGAATGCAGGAGTCGGCACAGAAACAAAACCAGACGTAATGGTGCAACGCTACCTCGTGCGGGTTCTTGGCGATGAAAACAGACTTACTCCGGGAAGAACCCGGCAGATCCTCCAGCTGGCGGCCGCGAAGCTCGCGGTTGAGCCCCGGGACTTGGACCGGGCAATATGGCTGCACGAGAGTCCGTCGAAGTAGGGAGCACGGTGCCGTAGCACTTAGCGTCGTTCCGCCGACGTCATAGCACCCGAAGCCCTCGGTTGCTCACTATGGTGATTACATGCTCACCGAAGACGACATCGAGGCCGGCAAGACTGCCAAGGGTGGCTATAGCCGTGCCCAGTTGGCTGCGTGGGGCGTGCCATGGCCGCCACCAAAGGGCTGGAAGGAAGCTCTGCTGCGCAACGAGAACCCAGCGCCGTCAACCAGTACTGCTGCTGCCGCGAAGAGCCGGAACATTACGTGGGTACCTGTGCACGTGACGGGCCAGAACGGGCGGAAAGTAACACTTTCTGGAACCGCTAGGTCTCGTCTTAGCGACAAGATCATCGCGCGTAAGTCCCTTGTTGTAAAAGACCTTCGACGCCAGCCGATTGGGAAGCTCGAAAGCATCACGAATGACAACGGCGCGCTGACGGTCGTCTTCGTCTTAGATGAAGGCAGGGTCAACTCTGAACGCAAGTTTTTGCTGGGCCTCAAAAGGCAAGGCCTTTATGTCTCCTTTGCCCTTTCGGCTGCCGCGGGTCGCCTGGAAGATGAATCGCCCCAGGAGTGGCCCGGCATGTTGGGCGAGACCTTTTAACCTGAGTCCCCACCGGTACACGTCCTAGTATCTGAACCATGACCTTTAGATACACCTCCACCGAGCTGGCAGAAATCGCTGAGAGCATTCCTGCCCGCGCCCACGAAGCCGGCATTTTGTTCGTGCCTGGCGCAAAGGTTGAGGGTGAAAGCCACATAGCCCTCAGTGGCAGCGACCTCAATGTCGATGAAGCCGTCCGGGTGGCAGCCAAGGTCGGGGCGGTATTCATCACCTCTAGTGCTTCCACCTTCGAAGTGCAGAACTACCTAGACGAGCTTGTCGATGACCAGGAAAGTTTGTCCGCTCGGGCCAAGAAACTGATTGAAGCTGCTCGGCAGTACAACGGACAGCACCAAAGTGTGACGGTAGTCTGGGCCGCCCAGGGGCTGCTTTATGAGTGGCACGCTGGCACTGATTGGCTGGTTCCCTTCCTCAATGAGCTACACGAAACGGTTGAAGAGTCAGAGGAAGAATCCAATGAAGCCCAGCGGGAACGCCTGACCGAGTACTACACGAATATCCAAACGGCGGCGGCAGTTCTGGCTGAATCCCGCAAATACCGCGGCGAACAAGTGGGCAAGCGTCGGCACCTGATGGCAACCATCATCGCTGAAGCTGGAATGGACGAGATCGACGACATCACCTTGTCCCACCGGGTCATGCCCGAAGCTAACAGGATCATAAGTGCCAAGGTTTACGAGTTCGAGCAAGACTTCCGAGCTCGCAAAGCGGAGATTGCCGAGGAACTTAGAAACTTCCCTGCATGGCAAGCGGTTTACTCCAAAGCGGAGCGTAAGGCTGTGGCCATGAAATTCCTAACCAAGAAAGCCGACGGCCATCGGCTGAGCACGGACTTGGCTGTCGAGATCAGCGACGCGGCAGCGAACCCGGTCTACGTATCGCGCTACTGATTGCGTGCGGCCGCGGACGCACAGTCTGCGGCCCACGTTGCCGTGGTCTGAGAAGAGGGGTAAACCAAAATCTCAAAGGTCGTGACCTGAAAGGAACACCACCAGTTCCTCGTCCGTGGGTGGTCTGACTTCGACCGGCACTATGGCTGCTGTGGGGGAGAGGTAGTCGTTTATGGACGTCTGGCCATCAAGTTCAGGGACTGACTCGGTCCCGTAGTTGTTCCACGTCATGCTCGATCCTAAACGGCCGACTCAGTGAAACCTGACGGTTCCTTCCGAATGCCGCCCATTCGCTACTCTTGGGTGTTCGGAATTAGATCGCGACGGCCATTTTCTGCTACCCAGCAGCACACCGGCGCGGGTGCACAGAGAGACGGATGAATGGGCCGCAGCACGGCACCCACAGGGTTCACGGCAATCTTGTTCAATCCTCCGTTGTCGACCGGCTCCAGAACCATCGCCCGTGTCACTCTCGCCGCTAAGCTGCTGGGGCACGAAGAGGCAACGATTGTGAATCTCTTTCCACTCGCAACCAAGAGCGTTCTTGAGGTCAACGCGATTGGGAAGGACTTCGACCTGTGGCTTTCCGCCCGGGCTGAAATCAGTGAGCGCCTGGCTGTTAGCAGGGACATCCTGCTGGCTTATGGCTGCCAGGAGCCCGTCGGGGAAGTACGTGCTCATTTCAGGGCACAGATCGCATGGCTGCGTCAGGAGATCTGTATTTCCGACAGCAAGGTATGGTCGGTCAGCGAGGAGACCCGCCATCCGTCCAGGTGGCAACGTCACACGGCTCGGGAATATCCCGGACTGCCGTTTAACGCGGCCCTGGAGTTGTCACTTCGGCAGCTTCCTTCGGCGTGATGAGTCGAAGGTCTCAAAGGGCGGGTGGCGTGTCGATTCGATGCCCTTCCCATCAGCTCATAGCATAGGAGCTGTGCAACTCCTTCAAGACCAAGCCCCGGAATCGCCCCAAGAATGCGGTTCCACTCCCTCTGAAATCGCCACTATGGTGCGCCTGAATCGCGAGAGTCTGGGGCTTACTCAGCATCAGCTTGCGACCCGGATGGGGTCCACCCAGTCAGTGGTTGCCCGCTGGGAAAGAGGGGACCATGAAATTACCATGGCCAATCTGGCACGGATTGCCGATGCTCTAGGCGTTGTGTTCACTGTCCGCTTCGGCACGAAGGATTCCCGGAAATGAGCCGAACGGTAACGGAGCCGTACAGGCAGGAAATCACTGGGGCCAAGGGTTCCATCTTCTACCGGGCACATAGCTACCACACCAAGGTCCCCCCTGAGGGGATCGCGCCTGTTATTGAGCACTACACGAACCCCGGCGACACGGTTTTGGACCCCTTCTGCGGGTCGGGGATGACTGGTGTTGCGGCCCTGCTAACTGGTCGCAAAGGGCTGCTTTCGGATTTGGCTCCGGCAGCTGTCCATATTGCTTCCGGGTACACAACGCCGAGTGATCCTCTAGCGCTGGCTGAGGCTGCACGCGATTTATTGGGTAGCCTCGCTGATCTGGAGCAGGAGCTCTACGGGACAAAGTGTTCACGTTGCGAGGGCGATGCTCGCATTGAGTACACGGTCTGGTCTGACACTGTTGTCTGCCCAGGCTGCAATCACGAGGTACTTTTCTGGGATGCCGCGCGGCAACCGGACGGGACCATTTCAAAGAACCTGGTTTGTCCCTTGTGTTCCTCCGGTTTCCGCAAGGGAGACGCTGAGATACTCCCGGGCGCTCCAGTCCTGGTCTCGGTGGCCTGTTTAGGGTGCAAGAGTCGGGAACAGCGGCCACTCACAGCGATAGAGCGGGCCGTTGCTCACCACCCTCATCGAGGGGAGATCACCGACTGGTATCCCACGGCGCCGTTGGAAAGCTGGCGCGAGATGTGGCGCGGGCAGCACGGCAAGATGGGTATCGCCACAGCTGCTGACTTTTTTACTGATCGCAATCTGCGGGCCCTCGCGGCTGTGTGGAGGCTGGCCAGTGCTTCACCGGAGCGGACCGGGTTGCGGTTCGCCACGACCGCGATCGTGAACCGGGCATCACGCAGGTATCAGTGGAATCCCAAGCGACCCACAAACGTGCTCTCGGGCACGCTGTACATCGCATCCATGACGTATGAATTCAACGTCTTCTCGCTGCTTCGCAGAAAGCTCAGCGCCGTCGTTCAACTGGCCAAAAAGGTGACCGAGACTCCAGGGCAATGCAGCGTCACCCAATCCTCTGCCACTGAGCTCAAGCATCTCCAAGACCAGAGCGTCGACTATGTTTTTACTGATCCTCCCTTTGGCGCGAACATCTATTACTCCGATGCCTCCTTCCTCTGGGAGTCCTGGCTGGACGACTTCACTGACACGACGAATGAGGCAATCGTGTCGACTTCCTTGACCGCTGAACACGGCGGAAAGAGTCTCAACGATTACGAGAAGCTGATGTCAGCCAGTTTCGGAGAAATCGCCAGGGTGCTTAAGCCGGGCGCTTGGGCGAGCGTCATGTTCCACAGCAGTGATGATGCCGTCTGGAGCAGCCTTGAACGCGCCATTGAGAGCGCTGACCTGACCCTTGAATCTGCTGTCGCCTTCGACAAGTCGCAGCCCAGTTTCAAGGGCGTCAAGCAAATGACGAACCAGGAACGGGTATCAAGCTTCGACCTTGTGCTGCATCTTCACTCCACTCAGGGAGGAGTGGCCAGACGACGTCACTCAGCCACCAAGGCAGTGGCCGAGACAGAAGTCATCGACGCCATTGAAACCCACCTTCAGACCGCTTCTCAACGACAGCGAACCACGCCCTATTTACATTCTTTCGTCATGAGGTTCCTGCTGGAGCGCGGTGCCTCCTTCGTCGGCTATTCCTATGGACAGGTCGAGGTTCTCCTCACGAAGACCTTCCTGTTCGAAAAGGGCGCTTGGAGTCCCTTGCCGGCCGCCGAGACTTCACCCGACATCAAGCTTGAAGGAATCTGATGACCCTCACTGCCAACATCACTGAGACGGATATGGATCCACGGCTTAAGGAGATACTCCGCGAAACAGGGGGACCTGCCCAGCGGCCCATCCCAACGGATACCTCCTCATCCAAGGGCAGCAGCGCCTACCAAGTGCACACCTACCCGACGAAAGTACCGCCGGGAGCCATTGAACCTTTCATCCTGGCCAGCAGCGAGCCCGACAGCGTCGTGCTCGATCCCTTCTGTGGATCCGGCATGACCGGGCTTGCCGCACTCAACACAGGGCGGCGAGCTCTACTGTCGGACCTTGCTCCGGGAGCCGTTCACCTGGCGCACAATCACAGCCATCCCGTACCCCCAACAGTCATCGCCGTAGCCATGACCTCACTGACCACGGCCATGACACCCACAGAAGTGGCGCTCTACGCATCCAACTGCCCCACCTGCGGCCGTTTGGAGCGTCTGCGGCATCAGGTATGGACAGACGTGCATACCTGCACGCAATGCTCAGAACCCATCCGCGTCTGGGATCAAAAGACTGAAAGTGGCAGCAGTTCCCGCACCCTCACCTGCGGAAAATGCGGCAACGAACAAACCCGGTCAGGTCTTAGCGGTGTGCCCAGTCAACCTGCAGAAAAAGCCGTTGCCTGCGGTTCTTGCCGCAAGCTTCAGAGAGGGCCGGCGGATGAGCACGACCTCACCCTGCTGGCCGCCATTGCCCAGCGGCCCGTCACTCATTGGGTTCCCCATGTCCCGCTGGGCCCGGACCGGGAGATGTACCGACGCTCAGCCCTTCATCTCCGCAATGTCACTCAGGTGGCTGACTTCTGGAACCACCGGAGCCAGCTCGCCCTCAGCGAGTTGTGGCACTACATCACCACCAAAGCGGACCAGAAAGTGCGATCCGCTCTGAAGTTCGCCTTCACCAACACGGCTTGGCATGCCACCCGTATGCGGCGCTACAACGCCTTTGGCGGCCAGCGACCTCTCACCGGTACCCTCTACATCCCCCAGCTGATCGCGGAGGGCAACGTCTTCGAAATTTTCCGCCACCAAGTAGCGCAGGTCAGTCGCTTCTACTCGACCCATCCCGCCTTGGAAGACCTGAAAGGCGGAACCGACCGCGCTTTCGCTCGCCAATCGTCGGCAACAGATCTGTCCTGGCTCCCAAGTTCAAGCATCGACTACGTCTTTACCGACCCGCCCTTTGGAGCAAACCTGTTCTACGGCGATTGCAATGTCGTATGGGAATCCTGGCTTGGAGACGTCACCGATCTCACTGAAGAAATTGTCGTCAACAAGTCTCTTCCCTCTACTGCAGGCGGGAAGTCCCTCGATGACTACGAGAAGCTACTTTCCAACGCATTCTCAGAAGTCCGCCGGGTACTTGCGCCCGGCGCCCGGGCAAGCGTTGTTTTCCACAACGCCGATGACAAAGTGTGGGCGGCCCTGCTCGCAGCTACGGACCACGCTGGGCTCGTTCAAACCGACGTGAGCGTCCTGGACAAAATGCAACGCTCAATGAAGGGCTATAAGGGCCGCAGCGGCGCAGAGCTCGTACCGTTCTTCGACCTCGTCA
This sequence comes from Paenarthrobacter sp. R1, assembly GCF_030264015.1. Taxonomy (NCBI): domain Bacteria; kingdom Bacillati; phylum Actinomycetota; class Actinomycetes; order Micrococcales; family Micrococcaceae; genus Paenarthrobacter; species Paenarthrobacter sp. R1. The sequence goes on from NZ_CP127117.1 coordinate 50,193, forward strand.
TCACTTTCACGGCCGGGGCTAAAGGCGACGTGCAGAACCTCAACGGCGCCGGCGAAATCGCACTGGGTGCCATCCGCCGCCACCTAGCCAACCTGCCCCAGGGTGACAAGAACGAAGTCACCCACCAGCGCAGCCTCGAATACCTGTATTCACTGTCAATCGGGGCCGTCATTGCTAATGACGCAAAACCCACGGGGCTGTCATTTAAGGCACTCGAAGAGCTGCTGAATTCAAACCTGGAGAACAAAGACAGGCACTATTACCTGCGCTGAAGGCCCTCGCCCAGTCGACGCAGTTTCTCCGTCGACTGGGCATATCTGTACTGTATGCAACGTGAGCGCACTTGATGTAGTTCTGGAGAAGTTCAGCGAGGTAGGGTGGAGTGTTGCCGCGCGCGAAAGTGTCAACGGTGGCCGTAGCGTCAATCCTTCACGTGTCGATCTTGTCCGAGGAAAACAGCGCTTTCTGCTGCTGGCTTATGCCTGGAAGGTCAGCCTCGAAGGCAAAGGCCGGTCGGGCATAAACTATCGAATCCAGACAACTCGCTCCCACGAAGACGACCTGCTTTGCCAGGACGGCCGGCAAACCGTTGGCTTCGGCGTAGACGCCGAAAGAGAGGTCATTGCCGTCTTTGACGGATGGACGAAGAGGGCAACCGGCAGTTCATCGAGCGTCCACATAAAAAGGGCGACCCTGGACGCAGCGGCAGCAGATGGTTTTGCAGTCCAAGAACCCCGATGGGACGGCCGTGCAGCCGCGAGGTACTCCGAGGCTCAGCTGTTGCTGCCCTGGATTTCCGAGCAGCAGGCACCCCGTACTGCCGCAGTTCAGCCACTCAAGTATGGCTTTTCCGATGACCAGGCTAAAGCCACCGTAGTGGCCGACCTGTGGGACGCGGCCCCTGCCGCTTGGCTGAGGCGGGGAGACCGGCTGGTCCTTGCCAATCGGGACGGCAACGACCTGCTGGACACGGCAATTTGGCAAGTTACCGACCTCAAGGTCGAAACGGTCACCAAAGAAGGCCGTAACCCACGCCGCAACGTGACCTTCACCTGCCGTCGCTACGGCCGCGTCGACACCCCCTACAAGGCCACCTTCCTAGCCGGACTGACCAAAAGAGAACCTGCCCAATGAGCCTTTCTGATAACGCAAAACTCTTCTACTTCGATGAGGACTACCAAGCCGCTAAAGAGTTCTCACAGGTGCAGCTGGAGTCCGCCGACGTCGCAGCACTGACAAAGCGTGCCAAGGAAATAGCGGACGCCAAAAATCTTTTGCTCCCGGATGCAGATGCGCTGCTGGAACGCTGCATCGTGGCCTTGCTCGGAGGTCATATTGTGCTGCAGGGGCCGCCGGGGACAGGTAAGACCACGCTGGCTTACGTCTTGGCAGAAACCTTCAATGCAACAGCCCATCTGGAAACTGCTACTGCGGACTGGAGCACCTATGACGTCATCGGCGGCCTGCACCCGACGTCAAATGGTGGAATCGAGACCTTGGTGCCTTGGCTTGGACATGTGCCACGGGCTGCCCTCGAATGCGCGAGTGTGATCAGCCGGCACGCGGACGCGGAAGAACGTAAAACGCAGCCTTACCAAGCCCATTGGCTCATCATTGATGAATTCAGCCGCGCCGAAATCGACAAGGCCATTGGGCCCCTCTACACGGTCCTAGGGGGTGGTGGTGATGATGTGCCCCTCCCGCTATGGTTTGGAGACTCGGAAGAGCGAAGCGCGGTCTGGTTGCCTAAGCGATTCCGCATCATCGCAACGATGAACACCGTGGACACCAACTACGTTTACACCTTCTCCCAAGGGCTAAGCCGGCGGTTCCAATTCGTATATGTCGGAGTACCGCAAAAGGAGCAGCTGGAAGCGGAACTCGAGCAGGCACGGATCAGCGCAGCAAAGTGGTATGACACCGCCTATGGTGGCCAGCAGTACAAGGACACTTATGCCGGCCAGGATTTCAAGGTGGACGACTTTGTTGCCAACGCGAAAGTCGCCCATGCTACCTCCATCCTGCTTAACCTGCTATCCGCTCTCCGCTATGGAGACGAGGCAACCAACCGCCCAGGCTGGCCCCTTGGCACGGCACAAGTCGTGGATGTTTACCGCCAACTCGCACTGAGGCTCCCAGCGACAGGCGACACAACCGACGCTCTGCTGCCCGCCCTTGATCTTGCCCTGGCAGATCGAATCATTCCGCAGGCCGGAAATCTCACGAAGGTACAGCTCGACGCCACTGAGGCTTGGCTGCAGGCTCAAAAACTGCCGCGGACACTTGACGCCCTGCAGCATCTTCGTATGGCGTCCAGCACGGGCTACTGAGCAAAGTGACACAGGCAACCGACGAAGAACTGGTTGATGATGCCACGGAAGCGGATGGAGGCCGCTTTACAGCGGCTGGCCGCCGCGCGGCCATCAATGCATCGTTACCCTTGCTGGCCACGTACTTCGCGGATGCCCCGACCTGGGAGTTGGAAGTCAGTCAGCAACTCGCCACCACGCCCGATGAAAAGGCCGTTGACGATCTGGCGATGGCCGTCAGACTGCGGGCTTCACTGGCGGCCGCGGAAAGGCTGCTCCGCATCCTCGGCGACGTAGCGGCCCGTCCCACTTTCCGTTATACCCAGGTAAGCGCCGAATCGGTCGGACAAATCCGTGGTCGATTAGATCTGTCTCGCTACAGCCGAGAGCACGGCAGGATCGCTGTTCCCAGACGTTATCCAATCCGTCTGGTGGAACGGGAAAATGCCACTCCAGAAAATGTTCTGGCGTCTTATGCAGCGCACTGGCTTAGACGCGATCTGGCAACCATTCCCCGAGACTTTCTTCCCGCCAAATCGCCCGAATTTAGGGACCTTCAACGTCTCCAGGATGGACTGGGTCGTAGTCTCGGCTTGCCACTGCTTGCAGGAACCAGCGCGCTCGCTCTAGATGTGTGGCGGCGCTCGGCACTTCCAGACCTAATCGAACGGGTCAATGCCAGGCTTGAGGCTGGGCATATCGCATCTCCGGAACCTTACAAGGAACTGGCTGACTGGGTGGCGGCCACGCGAAACGGAACGGCAGTTGCTGATGTCGGAGACCGTGAATGGAGCTTCTATGACGCGCGCTTTGACACCAAATTGTTTGAGATCTGGTGCTTGCTGAAGTTAGCAGACGCCATCAGCTCGCTCATTGGAGTTCCCGCGCTGGCCGCAGAGAGCCTCGCTCAGCGTCACCAAGGACCAATGTATGCCTGGAACATTGGGGCCGGCAGCCTGCAACTACACTTTCAAGCTTCGCTGGCAGCGCTGACAGAAGGCGGCGTGGTCTGGTCATTCGAGCCAGGTCCGGCAAAATTGCAAGGCTTTCCCGACCTAGCAGTTACAGCCGACACGATCGCGGGGAGGGGACTAGCTATCTTCGACCCAAAGCTGCGACGGCGGCCAAACAGAGTACCTACTGAAGAGCTTTATAAACTGCTGGGCTACTTCGGAAACTTGGAGCACTCAAAGCCGCCCATTGGAGCAATTTTCTACTACAGCCCACAAACAGCGACCGATTTCACGCTTGTCAGCGCTGGCGGGGGCGAGCTTCATGCACTCGGACTTGATCCCGAAGCTGCCGCCACGAAGCCCTTTGAGGCAGCGGCACAGCTGGCGCTGAAAGCTGCCGGCCTCGGGGAACGCTCCTTGACCCTTCTGAAATCGCCGAAGCCGGAGAGCACCGGCGACTCCGGGGAACTAACGGCCGCGATTCACCAAGAGGTCGCCGTTGAGGCAATGCAACGAGAAGCCGACAGACTGCCTGCCAGCACTCTTACACCCACCAGAAAAGCAATCGCCACTTCGCTGCGCGCCATCTGGCCGCAGCTGGATCAGCAGGCACAGACGATGATCGTCACGGCTGAATATTTCGGACTTAATGCGCCTGAAAACGCCGATCACTCAGGCCCATTGCTGGGGCTGGCCGCAGCGTTCGAAAGAGTCTTGAACGAACAGATTTTTCATCCCGCCGCAGCACAGCAGCGCGGCGTCATTAACCTCGCCCAGACGCTCGGTGGTCGTCTGCACACTCTCGATGCGGCCCTTCGAGGCCGTAACGAACCTGAAGCAAGAGCCATCGCCGCCTTCCTGGAAAGCCAGCCAACGATCGATACAGCAAACCTCCAGTCCATCCTTCGTGATGCAAAAAACATGAACAGGCTTTACCGCATTCCTGCTGCCCATTCAGACATCGTGACAGCCGGAACGTGGGCAGACGGCCGAGACATTATTCTGGATGCCCACCGGGGGTTGCTCGTCAGGCTAATGAAGTCCTTCGCAGGGGACGCCACAACAGAGACTGCCGACTGAACACGCTGAAAAAGGGGGAGGCGCCCGCTTAGAGCCTATCTATCCACGTTTCTTCTTCCCGGTTGTCCCAGGCAGAACCTCCGACTATTTTCGGCTGGGCCTCTTTGCGCTGGCGGAGGAGATTCAGAAGACGGTGAGCGTCTGTCGCATGGAGATCCCGCAGGGAGTCGACTTTGCGAACCACGTATGACTCTATGAGAGCCTTCCGCTCATGCTGCTCATGGATGCCCGCTTCAGCAAAGGCAGCGCGTAGTTGGGCCACCTGTTCATCAGTGATAGGCAGGTGCTGTAGCGGGACAGTGCTCTGCGGCGTATCGATTTCAAAGAGTGAATCAGCCATCCGCTCAGCCTATCCCTCGAAGGACACGTCTATCGGTTCGTGCACGAGGCCACCCGGCCACGTGAGTGGGGAAGCTAAACCGCCCCCTGGGTGGGCGTCCACGTGGAGGCCCAGTTATGGGGCCGGGCTGTCCTTCGGTCCTTCGGAGGTGTCGTCCATGATGCTGTCGATCGTCCCTGCGATCGCCCGTACTGCCTCTGGATCCTCGCTCCAATGGCGTCCCTCCCTGCTGCAAGCACGGAGGGACGTTACGTTGAACTCGCCGAGGGTTTGGCTGAGTTCACGCCATGCCGATTCCAAGTCTGCCCGCTCTGAAGGCGACAGCGGCTGAGTCTTTTCCGTGGCTGCTGTGCCAACCGAGGGCTCAGCTGGAGTGCTTCGCCCATTCAGCAGGTTCCAAAGTCCCATCGGTTGCCCTTCGTCGGAAGATCATCCCGCCAGGAATATGGGGGAAAGACCTGGCAGGACAATGCCACAGTACCAAGTTCACGTGGGCGGCAAGCTAGTGCAGCCGGAATTCATCACCGCGATGGACCGCCTCAGCCCAAGCCCGCACGGTCACATCCGGTACAACGAGTCTGATTGCTGCCGCTTCGCGCCTGATGGCCGCTGTGATCTGAGGGACTGGCCGACCTTCAAGCACGGCGATCTTCGCCGTCATCCTGGACAGGTCCAGCAAGGTGCTAGCTCGATTCACGGCAATCTCCTTTGGTTTGTTCTGATGCCAATGCGAACGTAAGTCCGGATTTCAAAGGAGTGGGGGACGGCGGTCGTGTCGCCGGATCAGAGCAGGGTGCTCGCTGGGCGAGCACTGATGGGCGTCCTCTCCGCTTCGCTCCGCGGCCGGCTGTTTGGGTGCTGCCGGTCCGTCGCAGAGCTCCTGCCCGTCATCACCTGTTGCTTACAAGCATTTTTGTGGCTGTCCTGCGGATCATACGGTTCCGCTCCGGCTCTAGCTCCTGACCCCTCCGCAAGCTCCGGGGCCCTGCGGCACTGGAATTCTTCGACGGCGCTCCTGCGTCGCTTATTCCCTTTCGAAGATTTCCAGCACCTTGCCCTGGCGGGAGGAGACGCCTCCGTCGGCCCCGTAGAGCACTACGTGCCAGCAACAAAAAAGCAACTGGGGGAGAGGGAAGCTGGCCGGTCACCTAAGCCGCCCGACCCACCCACCATTTCGGCAAAGAATGGAGCACCACCACATGAACGCAGTCATCAAAATGACCGTGACCACCAAGGACACCGAGGAAACCATCCACGACGTCCCGGTACTCGTGGATTACCACATGAACGACGGGTACGACTGGATGGACGTAATCGGTGAACACGGCTGGGCCGTGATCCCCAGCTGGGGCTGTGACGGCTGGGACCTCGGCCAGTGGCCCTACGTCATGGTCGCCGGGATCCGCACCGCCGATGAGATCGGCAACCTGTTCGGCATGGCCACCTACTGCGAGGGCGACGTGAGGACCACGTTTTACCGGACCAAGGCCGCTTTCTGGACCGCGATAAGTGAGCAGGCGTTCTTCCACTGGAAGAACGGACAGGCCCAAGGCCCCGACGACCTGCCAGAGGCGGCCGCCGAGATGCCCAGCCGGTACCGGATTCCCTGCAATCTCTCCGCCGCCGCCTAACCACCACCCAAACCGGTGCCCCGCCCACGGGCGGGGCACCCCTCCCACCTCAAATGAGTATTTGAGTAAAAACTCATGACTGCAATCGCTGAAGGACAGACCGTGAACACCTGCACCGCACTGATCATCCCCGCCAACCTGGCCGAACCGGCACGCGTTGAAACCATCGACGCAGGATTGGAAACTCTTCAGGCCTATGTGGCCGGAAACATCGAAGCCGTCACCGTCGACGACTGGCACTTCTACCTGAACGAAGAAGGAAAAATTTTGCACCTTGCCCCGAACCGCCGCGCCGCCCAGCTGGTGCTGGAGGAAACCGGCGTCTTGGCAGATGTGTACTGCGGCGACGTCGTTGTTTTGGGCGAAACTGCTGACGGCGACGAAGCAGATGTGCCCGAACATCTCATTGACACTGCGCAACAGCTTTTCGGTCTCCACCAAACCACCGCCTAGACACATGCGGGCCGTTCGCCTTGGTGGGCGGGCGGTCCGCCGCGGGTGGCCGCCTGGGTGGGTGGTTGCCGGCGTCGGACCGCCGTTCCCGCGTCAGGGGCGGCGCTGATCACCTGGTGCGGGCGACAAGCCCACGATTGCATTGCCCTGGGCATGGGGGAGGGGCAGGGAAATCATGCTCGCGGGGCGAGCATGATTGGGCGTCCTCTCCGCTTCGCTCCGCGGCCGGCTGTTTGGGTGCTGCCGGTCCGTCGCAGAGCTCCTGCCCGTCATCACCTGTTGCTTACAAGCATTTTTGTGGCTGTCCTGCGGATCATACGGTTCCGCTCCGGCTCTAGCTCCTGACCCTCCGCAAGCTCCGGGCCCTGCGGCACTGGAATTCTTCGACGGCGCTCCTGCGTCGCTTATTCCCTTTCGAAGATTTCCAGCACCTTGCCCTGGCGGGAGGAGACGCCTCCGTCGGCCCCGTAGAGCACTACGTGCCAGCAACAAAAAAGCAACTGGGGGAGAGGGAAGCTGGCCGGTCACCTAAGCCGCCCGACCCACCCACCATTTCGGCAAAGAATGGAGCACCACCACATGAACGCAGCACCCACACTGGAAATGCTCGATCCCACGACTTTGACTGTGGATATCAACGTCCGCAAGGACGCCGCCCTGACCGCTGACTTCGTTGGCAGCGTCAAAGAACACGGTGTGATGGAACCCGTGATCGCGCACCGCAAGGACGACGGCACGGTGCATGTGCTGATGGGACAGCGCCGCACCCGCGCCGCAGTCGAAGCCCAGCGCCCTGAAATCCCGTGATGATCATCGAGTCCCCGGAAGAGGCCGAACGGATCGTGACGCAGGTCGTGGAGAACATCCAGCGGGCGGAACTGACCGAAGCGGACGAGGCAGACGCCTACCACCAGCTGTCCCTGATCGGTGTTTCGGCGGCAGCGATCGCCAAGAGGACCGGACGGAAAAAGGCCGCCGTCGAGAGTGCGTTGAAGGCCAAGGCATCCGAGGCTGGGACCGCCGCCCTGGACCGGGGATGGAGCATTGAGACCGCGCTGATCATGGCCGAGTTTGAACAGGACGAGGCCGCGACGGCCGACCTTGAATCAGTTCTCATGGACGACCCCGATCAGCTGCTCCACGTCGCCCAGCGGTTGCGGGATCAGCGGGAAAGCGCCGCAGCCCTCGCCGCGCTGATCGCCGAACTCGAAGCCCAGGGTAAGACGATTGTGGAGGACGCCGGACACTACTCCGACGACGAGAACCTCTACGTCACCGCCGCCAAAAGGGAGGACGGGGAACCGGCCAGCGAGGACGACGGCAACGCCGTCCTGATTACCACGGACTACCGTGGCCAGCACCGGACCCACTCAGTTATCGCGGGCTGGAAGGACACGGACTTCGTCCCGAAGTACGAACGCTACGACGGCGGCACCAACGTCCAGAAAGGCCCGATGACCGAGGAACAGAAGGCCGACCGGAAAACCCTGATCGCCAATAACAGAGCGGCCGAGTCGGCCACCATCGTAAGGCGTGAGTTTGTCCGGAACCTGCTGGCGAAGAAGCAGGCGCCGAAGGGCTGGCAGCACTTCACCGCGTACGCGCTCACGCACCACCCTGAAACGGTCAGCGGCTATGACGGAAAGGTGGCCGCTGAGATGGTTGGAGCCAAGTCCGAGGAGTCCGACCGGTGGGGATGGAACCCGCTGCGGGATCACGTAGCCGCGTCCACGGCCCGGCCTGAGTTCTCTTTGATCGCACTGGTGTGCGCCGGGTATGAGAAGACCATTGCCAAGGACTCATGGCGGTCCCCGTCACAAACCCACCGGGACTACCTGAACCAGTTGGTCGTCTGGGGATACACCGCAAGTGAGACCGAACAAATGATTATCGACAGCGGTAAGCCAGCCGAGGAAAACGAAGCGGCATAAGACCCCTTGCCGGGCGGGACCCACACCGCCCGGCAAGGCCCCGTAGTACCCACCACGTGCAGGACCAGGAACCCCCCCCGTAGGTCGGGCGGTCCGCCGCCAGGGCGAACCAAGTGCCACTCATCAGCGGCGGACCGCCATAGACGCGCCCACCGATCATGAAAGTAAGTGCCGCGACTTCACGACACCCCATCAACTTCTTCAGTTGCAATCATGTGCTCAGCTTCAGCTAAGCTGAAGCCATAGATTTCCTAATTCTGTATTAGTGGCTCCTGATTTCAGCCCCAGAGGCTGTGGGAATTACTGCTCGGGCTGGTTTCGCCAGCGGCGACGGGGCGTCGGTTGGACTCCTGAGATTTCCTGGGCCCCAGAGGCCTTTACAAAGAGCGGCTGCCATCGAGGTCTGTCGTTGCTACGAAATCAGCCCTCATGCGATCCGCGCTGAACCCCGGCATGAGATTTTTGGCTCCTCTGGGGGTGTCAGCGAATTCTGCGGGACCGGCGGGGTCATGCTCGTTGTGGTGCGAGCCCGCCGCGGGGAGATCTCCTTCTCGTTCCCGGGCCTTTGAGCTCTTGATAAGACTGAGGCCCCCGCGGTGAGCCGGTGTCACGAACGGCTAGTGAGATGGCGGACCGATGAGTCCTGGAATTAGGTCGCCGCGTGCCCCGAACAGGCTCACCACCGAACTACAGAATGGGAGAGAGTTAGGAGCTGGGTTTTGAACGTGTATTGCGGGCTCGACTGGGCCGAACATCACCATGACGCCGCGCTCGTCGACGAGACTGGCGCGCTGCTTGCCAAGAAGCGCATCACCGATGATGCCGCCGGCTATCGCCTTCTTCTGGAACTGCTCGCCGAGCACGGCGACACGCCGGAGAACCCCATCCCGGTCGCGATCGAGACCAGCCACGGACTCCTGGTTGCGACCCTGCGCACGGGTTCACGGCCGATCTACGCCGTTAACCCACTCGCTGCGGCCCGATACCGTGACCGGCACGCAGTCTCCCGGAAAAAGTCAGACAACGGCGACGCCCTGGTACTGGCGAACATTCTACGTACCGATATGGCCGCCCACCGTCCCCTACCCCGGGACACCGACCTGGCCCGGGCGATCACGGTCCTTGCCCGCGCCCAGCAGGACGCCGTCTGGGCGCGGCAGCAGCTGGCCAACCAGATCCGTTCTCTCCTGCGGAACTACTACCCGGCGGCACTGGATGCCTTCCTCGGCAAGCAGAACGGCCTCATCCGGCCGGATACGCGCATTATCCTCACTGCCGCGCCGACACCAGCCAGGGCAGCGAAACTGACCATCACGCAGCTCCAGGCAGCCCTCCGCCGCGCAGGCCGGGTCCGGGGCGTCGCAACCGAAGCGGAGAGGCTGAAGGAGGTCTTCCGCGGCGACTATGTCAGGCACCCGGTAGCCGTCGAGGACGCGATGGGCCTGCAGCTCACCGCGCTGCTGCTCCAGCTGGACGCGGCATGCCGGGCCGCTGACCAACTCGCCACCGCAGTGGAGGAAGCGTTTCTGAAGCACGCGGACGCGCAGATCCTCCTGAGCTTCCCCGGCCTCGGCGTCCAGCTTGGTGCAAGGATCCTGGCCGAGATCGGCGATGACCGGGCCCGCTTTGCCGACGCCCGGGCACTGAAAGCGTACGCTGGCTCCGCTCCGGTCACCCGCGCCTCCGGAAAGAAGACCTACGTGGGCCGCCGGTTCGTCAAAAACGACCGGCTCATGGCAGCAGGGTTCCTCTGGGCGTTCGCGGCCCTGCAAGGCTCCGAGGGTGCCAACGAGCACTACCGTCGCAGACGCTCTGCAGGAGACTGGCACGCGGCCGCCCAACGGAATCTCTTCAACCGGTTCCTGGGCCAGCTCTACCACTGCCTGCAGACCGGGAAGCCTTTCGACGAAGCCAAAGCTTTCATTGCAGCAGCGACCGGCCCGACCCCTTTGTCGCCGGTCGGTCAGAAATGAGTTGATGCGACCATCCTGATGGTGGGACCGATCTGGCATAGGTACTCTTGCCTCGTGAGTATCAAGATGATTGTCGCGCATGACCGAGAACGGGGAATTGGTCGGGCTGGGCAATTGCCGTGGAGTCTTCCCGGGGAGATGAAATGGCTTTCCACTACCACGCGGAAGACCACGGTTCCCGGGCGCAGGAACGTTCTGGTGATGGGTAGAGCGACATACGAATCCCTCCCACTCGCTAGACGTCCTTTGGCTGGACGGCTCAACACTGTCGTCACGAGTCGCCCGGTTTCAGATGCCGGGGTCCTGACAGCAGCGAGCCTGGACGCCGCGATGGACGCAGCCGTCGGCAGTGCCGAGGTGGAGGATGTGTTCGTCTTTGGCGGGGGACGAATCTACGAGCAAGCCCTGAAATCACTGATCCCGGACGAGCTGCTCGTCTCCGTTATTGACGATGTGTTCGAGTGCGACACTTTCCTGTCGACTTTTCCCGAGGCGTACATCTTGCAAAGCTCAACCGTGCGGACCTACGACGGGACACGGGTGTTTCATGAGGTGTATCGACGCGCGACGGTGGATGTCGGGTAGCCAACCGGGGGATGGACGCGCCGACCAGCCCGGTCCGGGCCAGGTTCCGGGACGGCACCACCTTCACAGTGTTGCTGCCCCCACTTGACGTCTTAGCACCGTGAGATGTCTTTTTTGCCGAAGGACACTAAGGGCCGGCTAACAAGCCGGCCCTTAGTGTTTAACTCCGTCTTATAAGAAAGTGGACCCCGCGCCGTTCCTGGTTGTGGTGATCCCCGCCAGTAGCTCGCTGGGAGCCCCCCTGTGCCTTAAAAGCCGGCCACACGGCCCCGATTCCTGTGGCCGCCCCATGCCGGCCCCGCACCGTCGATGGGTGTCGTCCCGGCTGAGAAAAACCCGACCGAGACGGTAGGGAGACGGCAACGCTCAGGCCTGGACCATGGGAAACTGTTCCGGTTCTTCCTGCCCCCGATGGACGGAGGCTGTGCACGGCCACCGCTCGCCCAGGTCAAGGTGTGGACGGTTGGTGACGTGGTGGTTGTGTGCAGCCGGTTCGGTGGGTCCTGTCGTCCACATGTGCACGGGGAAAGCCCGGAGGAAATAGCTTTCGCCGTGCACATGTGGACGAGGGGTGGCGCTACCAGTTTTCGCTAGTTGTCCCGATCAGTTCCTTCTCAGATGCGGCATCATTAGCTGGCTTTGACTGGCGCGTCCTAGCGCCTTTGGGACGCCCCCCGCCTTCTTGGACGGTGCGTCCAGCCCGAAGCCCCGCAGGTCAGATTCAGTCCAATCGGCCCGGAGGGCTGCCTGGTAATCCTTCGCATACTTCTGCTCTGCAGCTGCGAGCAACTGCACGGCTTCTTGTAGCTCGACGCTGCTGGCAGCAGCGGTCTTCACTGCGTTGACTCTCGCGTCCCTGACTGCGTCGATTTTCGCGGCCGCCTTTGCGGCAATGTTGTCGATATCCATGCCGTCAGCCTATTGGCTGAACGTGGCACCAGATGCAAGGTTTTCCGGCGAGTTGCACAATTGGTGCCAAAACCACCCACCGAAACCTTGCGGAGCAAGCTATACATTTACACGGGTGTAAATGGGCGTGTCCTGCACTGCTCCTTCGTCCCGGTTTGGCACACTTGCTTGTGGGTCCCCGTTTGGGGTCGCTGCGCTGGGCCTTTGGAAGGGGGGATTTGAATGTCCGATGAGGAGAACTCTCATCGACCCAATCTGTCCCGCCGCCGTCGTGCGAACACTCCAGCCGGGACAAAGAAGCGCCGTGACGTGTGGGTCACTGTGGAAGAGGAAGCAGCGCTCGTTGCCAGGGCCGAGCGGGAGAAAGTGACGGTCCCGAACCTACTGGTCTCGGCCGCGCTGGCCGAGCGCACGGACTCACCCACGGAGCGTCGAGCCATCGGCGCTGAACTGATGCAGCTGCACAACCTGCTGGCCCGTTCCTCGAACAACATCAACCAGCTTGCCCGTCACGCCAATGCCACGGGAGAGTTCCCCGTTGAGGCCCGCGAAGCCTTGAAGCATATCCGCTCGGTTGCGATGCGTATCGACCGAGCCATTGAAGGGCTGATGTAGCCGGTGATCCCGAACATCACCCGCGGTTCCCGCATGGCCGGCCTGATGGTGTACCTCGCGTCAACGGACTCGGACAAGACGAAGAACGCGCACACCGATCCGCACCTCGTTGCCGGTGATGCGGCCGTGATGAGTTGGTACGACGACGGCGTCCTGGACAACGCGGATGCCCTCGCCATCGCCAAGCACCTTGATCAGCCACGGAAGCTGTTCGGCGTCTCCGTGCAGATCAGGGATTTCGCCTGGGACGCGACCAAGAAGCAGCGCGTCCACGTCGGCTACAAGGACGCCACCGTGTGGCATTGCTCGCTGAGTTTGCGCGCCGAAGAAGGGGCGCTGACGGACCAGCAGTGGGGCGACATCGCGAATGATTTCGTGGACGCCATGGGCTTCACTGCGGCCAGCGGAAAAGCCCAGTGCCGGTGGGCGGCGATCAACCACGGCACGAGCGAGAACGGCAACCATCACATCCACATTGCGGTATCCCTGGTCCGGGAAGACGGCACCAAAGCATCGACCCATGGGGACTACAAACGCGCACAGCAAACTTGCCGTGAGCTGGAAGCCAAGTACGGCCTGGAGCAACTTTCCAGCGTGCACGCCACCCGTGGTTACGACCGGGCGGAGAAGGCCACCGCCGCACGGGACGAGCGCGAGATGCACAGGGCCTCACTGGCACGGAAGGTCCGTGCCAGCGCCAGCGCCTCAGCGACGGAAGGGGAGTTCGTCCGCCGCGCCCGTAACACGGGCATCCTGCTCCGTCCGCGCTATGCGAAGAACACCACCGACGTCATCGTCGGTTACTCCGTGGCCGAACGCCCCAAGCCGGGGGAGAAGCCTGTCTGGTTCGGCGGCGGCACCCTCGCATCAGACCTGACATTGGGCGCGCTGCGTCAGGGATGGATGGACTCACCGCACACGGCGACCGAGGCAGCAGCCGAGTGGAACGCAGCGGCACGTAACAAACGCACCGTCTCCAGGACCGGGCCCGAAAAGGCAACACCGTCGCCCCAGGTGTGGGTTGAATACACGCGCAACGCGACCGCTCTGGCAGAGCAATTGCGGTCCATTCCACTGGACGATCACGCGACCTGGGCGAAAGCAGCACGGGACGTTTCCGGAGCGTTCGCTGCATGGTCCCACCGTCTCGAGCCCACGCCCGGGCCGCTGGCGGCCACCGCGGCTGAACTGTCCCGTACAGCGCAGCTGCGTGCACCACGTGAGCACGGCAGGCCGGTGGCATTGCCGTCCATTGCCGGCACGGCCATGCTGTTCCTGGCGGCATCGAGCAAGAACAAGACAGCCGCGCAGGCAGCACTGATGGTGCAGCTGGCGAACATGGCGCACGCCATCTACCAGATGCATCAGCAATCTGGCCGGACACGGGAGGCCGAGAGGATCCGCGCCGTTGTCGCGACACAGCTGAAGCCGTTCGCAGGCACCATGCCGCGACCGGCTACCGTGGGCGGGCCGGCCCCGGCCCCGGCTCCGGAGCGTGGGCGGGAACGAAACGCCGTCGAGCTTGGCCTGCGCGGGATGGCTCCGATCCGTCCCGGCTCCGCTGTTCCAGCCACGGCCATACCCGCGAAGACACCCACCCGGACAGGACGGGATTCCGGGCCTGTACTTGACCGATAAGAACACCACTAGTGCGAGGGGAACACCATGAGTGAATCGGACGGAATGGACGACCTGCTGGACGGCGGATTGCGGCAATCGCTGATGATCGCATCCCGGATTGCCGAAACGCTGGCCCGCCACAGGCAGGAAGCACGACGCCAACAGGAACACCAGGACGCCCAGGCTGCACACGAAGCCCAGGGCCGCCTCGCGGCGGAACGCAGCGCCGCCCACGCGGCGCTGGTCCCGGTGGAAAAGGAACAGTGGTGGGAGAAAGCCCAGCCCTCCGATATCGCTACCGCGTACACCGTCGCTGAATCGTGGAAGGGGCAAGACCCGACAGCACTTGCGGCATCGGAGAAGATCCGTCAGGAAGTGCTGACGCGGTACGGCATCGACACCCGCGACGTCGGCGCTGATGCCGCATACCTAGAATCAGGTATCCACACCATCGCCACCGAAAAAGCCCGGCAGGAAGCCCTTGACCGCAGCCAGGCACAGGCCCGTAAAGCTGCCGCCGAACACGAAAAAGCCATGCAGCTGCTCGCGGCCGCCCAGGCCGAAGAACTACGTGCCCAGGCCGCGAAACTCGCACCTGAAATGGAACGGCATCAAGTGCCGGTGGAATACCTTGCCAACCCCGAACTGGCACAAGCGCTTCAGCGGGCGCACAACGCGAAGACTCCGAAAGCGCTGGAAGCCGCAGACGGCGCAATAAAAGAGCGCCTGTTCCTCATCCGCAAGGACGGCGTCAACGGACCCGACATTGACCAACTGAGGCAGGAAACCACCGCGAACGTCAACGGGGCGGGGGAGGAACACTTCAAAGACCCAGCCTTCGTGGCCGCTGCCAAGAACCTTCATGAGGCCAAACTTCTGGCCGAAGGCGGTTTCACGGGCGACAAGTGGGCGACCCAGGAGCAGCGGTACGAGCGGGCAGAGAAAGAACTCTTTGCCCGCATGGAAGGCGTCGGCCGCGAGATTGAAGAGCGCGTCACCGGCAACGACGGTGGACGGCACACCGATGAAGGACTCAAAGCCGAGACCGCGTCGGCCGCCGGCTACGGCTCGGCCGAACGCCAAAACGCTTTTGCCGCATCACTGGCCACTACCGGCGCCAACGAGTCACAAGTACGCGGACGGGTTGCAGCGGAGCGCAGCGAGGCCACGCACCCCCGAGCAGGCCTGACCATGGGCAAAAAGGCAGCCAAAGCACGAAAGGCCCCAGCCGGGGTATCCAAGGGCGCCGAGCGAGTTAAGGGCGGTCCGTCGAAGTAGGCTGGACGAGTTCCCGCGTTTCGGCCCTAAGGGCACGCTTCGGCGGACACATCGATGGAAGGTGGCAAGGGTGGCAGACAGGAAATGGCGCACACGGGCGGACGTGGCAAGCGTTATCATCAAGCCCTTCGCTGGCCCCTTGCTGTGGAACGTGGAAAAGGCCGGTGACGCAGCTCAGGGGGCAGTTCTCTGGGGAATCAAGCAGTTTGCAACAGCAGGGACGGAGCGCGAATTGCAACCCTTACAGGGATCTACGCCGACAGGGCATCTCGGGCCTATGCCGGCGGTGGGCCTCTGCTCATGGGTGGAAAGGGAATCGCCGCGGAAACGCCAATCTTCGAGTCGTCGGCGGTGTGTCCATCGCCGTGAGCGCTGCCGTGATCGTCGCTGCAAGTATCAACGCACACCGCTTGCAGTCATCAGCAGCACCCACCGCGCAATCTTGGACATGTGTGGGCTGCCAGAAAGACGTCACAACCAGCAGTGAAGAGGCCGCCGTCAATAAGCTGACGTGCCCTCACTGCGGCCACGGAAACGACCCCAATTGAGGAACACGGAGCGAGACTAAAGAAGCCGGGCGTCCTGGAACCAACCTTTAGGAGCGATCCTCGGTTCCAGGAGTTCGGGTCCCGGTGTTCTTTCATATCGCAGTTGTAGAACGGGCCTTGTGGATCCAGAAGCACCCGCATGTGGTGGTCCGCGTGGTCCTTCCACCAGACGCTCATGCCGGTCGCTGGATCCAGCCGCAGGTGTTCCCAGGCTCTCCAGAGCGCTGCGACGCGGGAGACGGCCTCGGGATGGAAATACCACTCGATGCACCACTTGGCCGATTTTCCCGTGACGCTGCGGACATAGGTGGGCAGCAGCTGCTCATGGAGGAACTCTTCGGCGGATCCGTAAACGAGCTCCGGTGCTTTCTCCGCATCTTGGGCCTTCGTAGCTGGTGGGAGTGTGTCGGTGTCGTACAGGTCGAAATCATTCGTCATGAGACCAGGTCCTTCCTACGTCGTCACCCACGGATTAGCCACCGGCTCAGCCGGTGCCGAAATGGCCGGCTCTCCCGGCGAGGACTGTACTTCGTGATGGACGCCTCCACTGATTCCTTGTGCGGTCCCGTGTACCAGGGCATGGTCCGCACTAGGGTGGCGGGCGCACCGGAGGCGAGGACCACGGCGCGCCCCGCGGTCCAATTCGGCCAGGTTGGAGACATCAAAGATCCGTTCCTTGGCTTCCTGCCGGGAGCGGCTGGAACCGGACTTACCGGTGGACGCAGAGACGTTGATGTAGCTGTAGTCTCCGATCAGGTCGGACAGCGCACGGAGGAAGCCTTCTTCGGCCACACCCCCGCCGTAGACCTTCACGTTCGCCGCGGACCAGATCTTCCGCATGTTCGCCTCTCCCCACAGCTCCACGCCCTGGGACCAGGACTGAAGAATCCCCATCACGATCAGGCCCTTGGAGCCGTAGTGGCTGAACTGATCCGGCAACCCGGCCCACCGAACGACGTTGGCCAGCTCATCGAGAGCGAACAAGGCCGGCTTGGGAAGCCGGCCCCCGGCCCGTTCGGCACGTTCTTCCATCGCCTCAGCGATCGCCACGGTCAGGGCCGTGGTCAGAGGGCGGCGGATCCGGCACCTTCCTTGGACAGGATGTAAATGGTCTCCTGTGACGCGGCGAAAGCGTGCGGGTTGAACTTACGACGGGTATCCGTAGCCACCGTCGCCCCGCCAGTGGGAGCGACCCAACGCAACGTGTTCCGGTTCTTGAGACATTGGATCATTTTCTCGCGCGGTACCGAAGATGCCGTCACGCTGCTTGTCAGCCAGTTCCAGCGTGGACTCCAGGCCCTTGTACTGCAACTCGTAATCGTGGGCTTTGAGGATGTTGATCGGTTCCCGGTTCACCTGCTCCGTAACCCACAGATACACCTGCGTGATCGGCAGGCCCCCGAGCGCGGCGGCGAGAAAGTACGAGGACAAAATGTCCTCGGCCTTGGGATCGAAGTAGGCGTCAGGCTTGGACCCAGGAACGCGGGAACCCATGGAGAAGTGTGCGTGAGCTTGTAGGCCTTCTCTTCGTCGGTGACGTAGGAGAGCGGATTCCACCACCAGTCCGGCTCCTCCTGGGCGATCTTCTGAGGATCGAACACCCAGACCGGGGCGGTGAGCTCACGGACGCCGCGGGTGCCGTCCACGACGTCGCGCTTATTCGACGTCGAAACCACCGCCCCGGGTGCGTCCAGAATGGCCGGCATCACCCGTGAGGTCGATTTACCGGTACGCGGACCCCAAATATCCAGGACAGGTCTTCCCACGACTGAAGGAACTTTTGCCCGGTGGAGACGACCTTGCCCACGACGATGCCTGGCGTGTCCGTCACGCCCAAACGCTCAGCGGTCGCTTTCGCGCCCTTCTCGGAGAACGCGGCCAACGCCTTGCCGCGGCCCAAGTAGCGAGCGGCTTTGTCGACCCGGGCACGCTTGGACGCACCTTGCGCCACGCCACGAGCACGGCGATGGCCAAAGCCGATGACGAGCCCGGCCATGGACGCAGACAACCACGGTGGCCT
>NZ_CP127118.1:0-42658 GCF_030264015.1 Paenarthrobacter sp. R1
CGCGGCTAACTCAATCGTCGTTGGCGACACCATACGCCGATTCGAGGCCGCCGATATTGCCGTCGCCATTGCGATCCCCGACGGCCTGCTAACGCCTGTCGTGCGCGGGGCCGATACGATTGGAATTGGTGCGATCTCGCGGCAGATCGGCGACTTTGCCGCGCGGGCCCGTTCCGGAAAAATCAAACAACATGAACTCGAAGGCGGCGCATTCACCGTCTCGAACCTGGGCATGTACGGCGTAGACGACTTCGCCGCAATCCTCAACCCGCCGCAGTCAGGGATTCTTGCCATCAGCGCCGCACAGCAGCACCCGGTCGTCCGTGACGGCGAGCTCGCGGTCGCGACAGTCATGAACTGCACACTGTCGGCCGACCACCGCGTCATCGACGGCGCCGTAGCTGCCGAGTTCATGACCGCTTTCGTACGCCGCATCGAGACGCCAATGACCCTCCTCGTGAGCTGACCCGCAAATAGGGTACATATGTCTGGACCGCAAGCTGTACCGGCAGGCGGAGGCTCTGATCCGGCGGCGAATACCCCGCATCGGAATGACGGACGATCGGATGCGCTCAACAGGCTACGGGACACGGCGCTTGCGCTTCGCGACCGCGACCGCGACCGCGACCGCGACGTCACGGTGCTCAAAGAAGGAGGCCTGCGTCGCCGCGCACCAAGCGGGCGTGCACACGGGTGCGACCCATGCTGAGCGACAAGGAGAGGCGGCTGCCTTACCGCGGCCCCGGAAAGCTCGATGTTGCGGGCGACGAGACGGTGCTCGCTGTACTGCTAGGTGCGGTCGTGGCGCCTTGATACCGATCCTAGGGTACAAAATGGGCCGCTAAGCCGCCACCGGGGCGATCGGACGGGCCTTAGCTTTTGCCCGAGATAACTCTAGAATACTATTAGGCTTTGCTTCTCACAATTTCTCGGGTTCGACAATCAATAAGAGGACTTTACATTGCGTGGAAATAATAGATCCGATAACAGATCGTCAGATGCTACGGGCTTATGCCCCGAGTGCGGACATAAAGAACATCCTGAAAAAAATTTGTATTGGCTAGGCGCCATGATAGGACTTTCGCCGCAACTGGGACCCTGTATGGACAAAGGTGCATTCGCGGACCAATGTGGTTGCAATTCCTAAATCCATCATCACAACTTCACTGGCAGTGCCTGATGATCGCCTTCTGCAATGGCCAAGGACGGACTCCGCATGTGGCGAACCTAACCCTATCCAGTCCTGCATACAAGGGTGTGTGTACCGAATTGCAGGACATTACAATTTGTGACAAGGTGAAGCATTCTCGGCTCAGGCATCAGCGTTACTCGCTACCAGAGGCGCGCCTACCCATTGGACCGCTCGCCCCCGAAATTGCCTCCGTTGCAGGCATAAACGTCCAATTCAAGGAAAGTAGCCTCCATATCCACTCGACCCGCACTATGACCAATAACGCGGCTCGGTGCGACATCGAGGCTGGTAAACAAGACGACAACCAATCCCAATCTAAATTCGAATCAGTATGGCTATATCCTCGGTCAGTAGACGGTGCTCTCAGGGACCCATCAGAACCTGTACGAAAGACTTCCTTAGTTGACTGCGGCGAGAACGAGCCCAAGGACAATGCTTTTTTACCACATGAAGCTGCAGAATACGCTGGGCACTAGCACACTCACCACAGGATTGCTCCTACTCCCGGGCGGCGTCATAATGGCCGTCCTATCGCCCTTCGTTGGCCGGCTCTACGACCGCTCAGGGCCCGGTCCGTTAGTAGTCGACCTCACCCTCTCACAATAGGCATTCGCAGCGACATTGACTGCCGATAGCCCACCGTGGTTCGCAATGATCATCGGCACAGTCATGCACATTGCTCTCGCATTCCTGTTCACCCCGTTGATAACCGCCGCGCTCAGCCCGCTCGAAGCACGTATTCGCATGGCAGCGCCATCTTCTCCACCGTGCAACAGCTCGCTGGCGCAGCGGGCACGGCGACCATGATCGCGCTAATGACCGTCGGTGCAGGAGGCAATAAGTCGCCAGAAGGAGTGCCATCGGCGTGCACGAGGCCTATCTCTGGGCTTCCGTTATATCTATATTCACCATTGCCGGATCCATCGCGCTGAGCATCAAGAATCGAAAGCGGCGACGCACTTCGGCGCCACGATTCGCCTCCCTTCGTAAGAAGGAGGCCGCAACACGGCGAAGCGCAAGCCGAATTACCGTTGGGCATTCTGAACTGCGTCCTTGGGTTGGGAAGCTTGATCGTCGCATTCGTTCACCTGTTCAACGATGCACCGCAGCTGAAGCGGCGCGAACCTGGTTCGCAACCACCGCTTTAGCGGTGACGTCATGGTTGGTCGACTACCCTGCCGTTTTGCTTCTTGGAACAAGTACGGTGAGCTGGGGTACTGAGATTGCAGCCGCTCCGACAGGCTGTTCCTTGACTGGGCCGGTTCGCCGCTACGCGTTAGTCGTCGAAGTGAGCTGAGGCTTCTGCGCTGCCGCTGACATTGGAGATCACGTCAATGGCTACAGTGTGAAGCTTTTCATTCCGGTGGCTGGAGGCCTTACGGAGAAGGTTGAATGCGTGGTCCTGGGTGCAGCGATTCTGGCCCATTACCACACCGCATGCAAGATCAATGACGGTCCTGCTGTCCATGGCCGCTTTCAGGTCCGCGTTCATCTGCTCGGCGGTTTCGATCCGGATGGCAAGACGCAAAGTACCGCCTGCTACCGCGGAGAAGGAAGCTGTTTCTTTGATAACGTTTTCGGTAAACACGTCAGGTGCCGGGGCGAAGAAGTTCAGGACAGCTTCGGATGTTTTCCCCAAATCCATGGGGACACCGAGGGCGCTGCGGCATCCCTGTTCTGCCAGCACATGGCTGTAGGCCGGCCAGGAGACATCGGTGGCGACGTCGGACAGGAGCACCGGCCGGCCCAGATCCAGCGCATCAAGGCAGGGGCCTTGGCGGAGGCTTTGTTCGATCCGGTCCAGCAGCACCGCTTTGTCGCTGCTGCCGGCCACCGTCGCTCTACGTTTCAGTCTCCGGAGCCTCAACGCGCAATCAATGTTCACCCCGACCGCAACGCTCACTGCTGTAGCCGAGAAGCCTGTGATTCCTTCAAGGACACTCTTGATGTTCGATGTCTCTGTCACGAGCTCGTGCACGCTGTGGCTGTGCTCGGCGTATTCCGCGTGGTTCATAGCAACATGCTAGGCGCCACCGCTCTTCCCACCTTCTGCCCCTTCTGGAACCACTTCTAGAAGTGATAGTTGACTGGCAGCGAGACGTGTTGATGTGGGACCAGTCGGCGCGATTGTGTTTGATAGGCGGCCTTCAGTTGCGGGGTGACGCGGATCCTTCCGATGCCGCCACCGAAGTCTGTGGAATTTGGGCTGTGCGTGTAGCTTCCGCTCTTCACATCCGCTTTTGGAAGTATCTGGCCAGGGGCGGCACCGCAACCACGGCGGTGACTGCCGCTCCAGCTGTCATGTATAAAATCTCTGCTTCTGGAAAAATCGCCCGGAGAATAAATGTCACGACAAGGCCAGCGACTAAGCCAGCAATACAGAGAAGAATCAGCTTTCGAAAGCCCCCGTTCGTCCCACCATGTCGACCTCTCTGGTCACCTTGCTGTTCACCTTGGTAAGGAGACCCTCACGCGAGTTCAGCGTAGTGGCCCCATCCTACGCGGGCGAGTCTGAGTTCGCCCTCCACTATCTTCACCAACCCTGGGTGCCCACGGTTGCTTTCCCCTCGAGATGGCTGATTTCAAAGCAGAGACCCCCCCCCCACCCCCCCCCCCCCCTGACCCCAGTCCCCACCCCCCCCCCCCCCCCCCCCGTGTAGCCAACCCCCAGTAGCCAACCCTTCGGCGATGATGGCCCAACCCACCGACCCCACCCCCCGTGAAGTGTTCCCAGCCTGGCTGCCCCCCCTACCCCCCCCCCCGTGCTGACCCCCAACCCCCCCCACCCCCCAGGCCCCCCCCACAACTCCCCCCCCCCCCCCGCCCTCCCAAACCAACCCCCCCCCCCCCCCCCCCCCCACCCGCCCAACTGTCTGGTGATGGGTTGGCGTGGCCGTGAGGTCCCCCCAGGGCTCATCGAGCCACCCCCCACAAACACAACCCCGACCACCCCCGAGGGTGATGGTGACCCCCCCCACCCCCCCCCCCACCCCCACCCCCCCCCCCCCAGGTTAGTTGGACCCCACCCCCACCCCCTGGCCGAAGACCAGGATGAGGATGGCCCCCGCGCCCCCCCTCCCACCCCAACCACCCAGTCCCCCCAAACCCCCCAGGTTGGCACACCCCCCCCACCCCAAAAAACCCCCACAACCCCCTCCCCCCCCCCCCCCCCCCCCCCCCCCCAAACCCCCCAAACCAACCCCACCCCACCCCCCCACCCCCCACCCCCCCCCCCACCCCCACACCCCCCCCCCCCCCCCCCCCCACCCCCCCACCCACCCCCAAACCCCCACCCCAAACCTCCAACCCCCCCCCACACCCCCCCCCAAACTCCCCCCAACCCCACCCAACCCCCCCCAACCCCCCCCCCCCCCCAACCCCCACCCCCCCCACCCCCCAAACCCCCCCCCCCAACCCCAACAACCACAAACCCCCCCCACCCCCCCCCCCGTCGAGGCGCGGACTGGTGCCCCCCGGCCGTGAGGCCCAGTTTCCCAGGGAACCCCCCCCCCCCCCCCCCCCCCAACCTGATTGCCCCAGTCGAGAAAGCCACCCCCCACCGATACCACCCAACCCCCCACCCCCCCTGCCTGCCATCGGTCCAAGTGCCCCCACCCCCACTTCGGCGAGTTCACCCCCCTGTTCGCCCCCACCAGTTCCCAGTTCGATGGCGACGGTGACTGCCTGTTTGGCCTGCAGGAACCCAACCCTCGGGTGACCTCGTCCACCTGGTTCATGCCCGCACCCCCCACCCCCGAATGTATCGGCGGGTGATGTCGCGGTGGGCCGGACCACCAACATCCGGTCGAGGGCCCCCCGGCCCAGTCCCTGAACCTTGCCCTGAGTTCATCGCAACGCCCCCAGCCCCATTGTGTTCGACCCCCCCCCCCCCGGACGTAAACCCCACCCGGGTGCGCGATGCCCCCCCGTCGAGGCCCCAACAACCCCAATCACAGGCTCCCCCCCCCCCCAGTTGTTGGAGGAACTCGGTGACCCCCCCCCCCCCTGCTGGAACCCCCCCCCCCCCACCCACCAACAACCCCACCCCCACATGGAACTTCAGCGCGGTGGCCCCACCTGCCCCCCCTCCCCCACACCACCCCTGGTTGTCCCACCGGGCTGAGGATCCCCCACCCCCCGGTCATGGCAAGGATGCATGACCAGCATCGATTGCCCGAGTGGAGCTCGTCTTCTTTGCCCACACGCCATGCAGTCGACCCCAGGCGGACGCCCGAGCACTTCCCAGGCCGACCCAACCCCGACCCACCCAAGACCCCTTCGTGGCCGCAGGCCACCACTCCGCGGGTTCTTTTGGCTTGCTGGTAGCAGTAGCCGCAGATTCCCCCGTCGGGCCAACCCCCACCGCGAATTTTGTGGTGTTCACCGCAGCGGGCCAGGCTTCCCCCCCATTTCGCAGGGTCGCCCCCTTTCCGGGGCCTAGTCATCTTCGTCCCGGCGGCAGCACCCCCACCCCGGCCCCCCAATCGGCCACCCCGGACCCCCCCTCCCCACCCCCACCATGCCCAGGTCCACCTGGCCTCTTCGGGGCGTTTGGCGGTCCCCCGGCGCCCAAACCCACACAAGGGCTCGAAGAGGTCGTTCCCGGCCCTCCATTCGAGGATGTCACAGAGTGCTGCGACAAGGTCTGTGCGGGAAATGCGTTCGGGTGTTCCGGTGACCAGGCGGTGGACTTGGGCGTTGGAGAGGTTGATGCCCCCACCTTTGAGCAGGGGGAGCAGCTCGGTGGTCTTCCAGAGGTTGCGTTGGGCCATCAGTTGCCGGAGGTTCCAGCGGTAGCCGATCCGTCGCTGTTCAGCCATGGCTGTTCCCCTCGCCATCGCCGCTGCGTAGTCGCTGGGCGATCATTTTCTGGATGATCTTCTGTTTGAAGTCCGCCGACACGGAAGTATAGAGGGCCGTGGTGGAGGAGTAGCTGTGCCCGACCTGCTGCTGGATAAACAGAGGGTCGTAGCCGGCTTCGATCAGATGCGTCACGTACGAGTGCCTCAGCGTGTGAAGGGTCAGTTCTTCCGGGAGCCCCGCGATTTTCCTTACCCGCTGGAATGAACGGTCGAAGTTGCGGTGAACAGTCGAGCCGGAGCGCTCCGATGGCCACAGGCTGGCGGACCTGTCCGCGGTAGGGAATCTTTTGCGGCCCGTCAGGGGAGAGCCAGTACTCAAGGAGTCCCACCACCCAATCGAACTCCGGGACGGTGAGCACGGTTCCGGCGGCGGGGCCCTGAACCCTTGGTGCCCTTTGCCCAGCGCACCTGGAGCGCTCCGAAGCGGCCGAACTGTTCAACGTGCGGGTTGGGGCCGAAATCGACGTACTCAAGCATCACCAGTTCACGCCGACGCAGCCCGTAGGCATAGGCGACCTTGAACGCCGTCGAGTCCCTCAGCGCCGGCAGCCAGCGCTTTGAACCCTTGGCGAACTCGGTGTCGACCAGGTCGTCCGCGGCGTCAAAGAACGACTGCAGTTCGGTCCGTGTGAACGCCCCGCGGCGTGCCGGCACAGCATCATCGGTCGTGTGCCGGGGTGAGTTCCACTCGAAGACCACCTGTACCGGGATGTCGGAAAAGACCCGTTCGCAGAATGACGCCCAGCCATAGCGCCCGTCCGTCAGATAGGAACAGAACGCCCTGATGGCCCCGGAATTGGCCCTCAGGGTTGATAGCGCCAAGCCCTTCTCGGAGCTTCGCCGGTCAGCCAGGAACTCGTCCAAAGTGATGCGCCGACCACGTCCACGGATACTCATTCGCGTGCTCCTGGAACCGCTGGATCGTTCCGCACGAGCTCTTGATGTACGACGTCGACAGGCCACGCGCCAGCATCTGAGCACGCCAGCCATCCAACATCGCCTCGAAAACACGATCCTCGGCACGCAGCAACCCGACATTCACATCGGTCAGAAAGACCGGAATCCGCCCAGGTTCGATACTCACAGACCAAACTGTACGCGAAAATCTCTCATCTAATGAGCGATTACGCCGCTAGCCCGCGCCATCACGCGAAGCCACTCGTTCATGCCCATCGGCTTCGGGGCCTCACTGCATTCGTCTGACCTGCATGAACACCAAAAAGCAATGTAGGACGAGTCCTCTCATCTACTTCTACTCGTCCCACTCAACTACCGATAACGGATATTATGTCGTCCTAACGAATGGAACTACGAAGTGCCTTGGGTCTACAAGAAGCCTGACAAGGACTCCCCGACTGCTGTGCCGGCGGCGGGAGAACCTGCCGTTCCACCCCAGCCGGATCATGCCTGGAAAGCACTCTCAATCATCAATGAATGGGTGAGATATGCGGACACCAAAACTGGTGTCACATTGGCATTCATCGGGGTCACGAGCACCGTCCTGTTCAACCTTGTGAAGGACGAGCAACAGTGGACATGCCGCCTTGTCGTTGCCGTCATCGCTTGCGTGGCAGCACTGCTGCTGTCTGTTATCTTCACGTACCTGGCTCTGTTCCCACGAGTAGAGAGCCGTTCAGGTAACAGCGAAGATCCCGACGAGGAATCCGTCAATCTCTTGTTCTTCGGCAGTGTGTCCAAGCACTACTCAAAGAAGCAGCCAACGTACCGCGAGGTACTGTCCACTCTGACACGTGATGCGCAAAAACTCACTCGACAGATCGCCTCGCAGATCCACGAGAACTCACATATTGCTACGGTGAAATTCAAGTACGTCAACCGGGCCATCATGGCAGAACTGGTTGCCGTTGGCCTGGTAGTCATCGTCGCCGTGATCGCTACGGCAGGATGGTGACATGGACGGAAACTACAAGTACTACTCGTACCTCTCCAGCGCCGCGCGCATCGATGAAATCCTGAATCAGCCAACCGGCCAATTCGAAGAAAAGGACAACTTTCCTGACCGGGACAAGCTGACCTACACCAATGGTGTGTACGGCAAGTGCACGGCGATCTTTGTTGATATCCGAGACTCGTCAAGTCTTCCTGACAAGCACCAGAGGCCGGCACTTGCCAAGATCTACAGGTCCTTCATTTCTGAGATGGTTGCCGTCCTGAATGGCTCGGCGTTGGTACGGGAAGTGAACATCGTCGGTGACTGCGTGTGGGCTGTTTACAGCACACCCGCGAAAAGCGATATCGATGACCTGTTCAGCCTCGTGTGTACCGCTAACACTCTAAAGAAGCTTCTGAATGCCAAGCTGGAAGAGAAGGAGCTGACGCCCCTGAAGCTGGGCATAGGCGTGGACTACGGTCGTGCACTCATGATCAAGGCCGGCTATAGCGGCAGCGGCATCAACGATGTGATCTACATGGGAGATGTGGTGAACCGCGCAGCGCACCTGGCCAACAAGGCGGGGCGCGGCTACCGCGACCCGATCTGGTTGGGTGAGTGGTACGCAGGCAATCTCAACGAGCACAATTCCGGCCTCTTGAGCTCAAACTACGAAACGCGGCTAGGCAAGGTTTTCAAATGTGACGCCATCATTTCACCTATGAATGAGTGGATCGAGGAAAACTTCGGCTAGCTAGTTGCTCAGCGGCCAAAGTCCTTTCCGGTTCGCGAAGCGTGCCCTCTGGTTGAGCGGTTCGTTGAAGCAGCGCGAACGGCTGCCAGAGTCTCGCTGTCAACGAGCGGCCCACCCGCCTTGGCGCGGCCCTGAGTCGTCTCCAGTTTGGGGCCGGCATCCTTGTCTGCGACGCGGTAAACCTGGTACTCGCTGACGCATCCGTAATCTGCGGCGATTGCCGCTGCGTTGGCTGCGCAAATGGATTCCGTGTCGCTTGGTTCGTTGAACAGTGATGCCGGGAACGACTGCGGAACCCAGCGTCCGCCCAGCTCGGCATCGAGGCCCGTGGCCGTTCCGTTTTCGGCATCGAGGTAGCCGCGCTCCCAGCGGCTCATCGTGCGAGCCTCACTGACAGTTTGCGTTGTCTCGACGTCGGCAACCAGGACGTCATAGCCGGCAGCCTGCAGCCGGTCCAGCAGAATCCTGGCTTGCTTCTCGTTGCCCAGGGTGCCGTCGATGATGACGTTCATCCCTGACTCAAGCGCCTCATTGCGTGCCTTCTTGGCGAGAATGGATGACTCCGTGTGGACCAGGGCCGCCAGCTCTCGCGGGTAGAACTTCTCCCCCGCCGCTTCCAGTGCGCGCACTTCGTCCGGCACCAGGTAACTGTCGTAGCTTCCGTCCTGGCGGGCCTGCTGCAGCAGCTCGTCCTTGAAGTCGTCCGCGTTGATCGGCAACCAGTGCTCCGGCTGCGTCCGGGTTGCCTGGATGAGTGCGGCCTGCGCGGTCGACTTGCCCGCACCTGGAGGGCCTGCAAGGACAATCGCCTTCTTGTCGCGACGGACCTCGGGGCGCGACTCAACGAAGCGTGCAAGGATCTCGTTGTGCAGCCGGCGGCGGTCCTGGCGTGGCTCGCCTCGACGGACGTTGAACCATTCAGGGTTCTGGGCGGTCGCGGTCTTGCTTTGGGCGGTCAGCGGTCCCCCGTCTGCGCCCAGGCGCTCCAAGGTGGCGCGGTGCGTTGCTGCCTGGTCTTCGGTAGTCACGCTTTACAGAGTAGTCATCAGACTTCGGGAGCCTCGTCGGAGGCATCCAGAATTTGGTCGTAGGCGTCGCCGTCGATCAGTCCTTCATCGAAGGCCCGGCCGACTTCCGCAAACGATTCCGAGGTGTCCATGTAGGGCGTGGATTCCCACTCGGCCGCCGCTGCGGCCGCGCCTTCGTTCTTCGGGTAAGGCCACGCCGACAGCTCCCGGATCATCGCATCCCGGTCGATGTCGCCGGCCGCGTAGCGCTCCGCAATCTCATAGGGGCTGGCACCGCTGAAACCTTCAGGAACGGGCTTCACTCCCCTAGTCTCGGCCTGCGAGAGAAGCCGGCTAATGGCCGGCTGGCTGACGCCCAGTGCGCGGGCGACTAGGCGCTGGTCAGCAGTTTCCACTGCTGCGCGGACACTCCTGATGTAATCCAGACCGCCCAGCTCGCGGCGTGCACGGGCACGGCGGGCATTGGCAATGGCGTTCTCGGGGCTGGTAATCGTCATATCCGAACCTCCTTCGATATAACTGATGTTATCAGGCACAAGGCCCTGCTGGCATCATGGAGTGTATGGCCGGACTTCCACCTATTAGCCCTGAGCTTCAGACTCGACTGGTCGATTTATCGGCCCTTTTTGTTCACTGTCGTGAAGCGTTCCTCGCGGTAAATGATCGCTACCGGTGGTCTCCTGGACCAGAATCTGGCGCAGCCAAAGCTGCTGCGGATTTGCCGTCACCTGATCCCGGGGTTCCTGACCCGACTGGGGAGACAGGCCATCGAATGATCGCAGAGGTCATTCAGATCTTCCTCCACACTGCCAGTGGTCATCTAGGTGCGCTAGCGAGCCTCTACGCGTCCGCTGAAGTGCATTTCTCACCAGCGCTCCTGATCCGAGCTGTAATTGAGAACTGCGCTCACGCCGTTTGGGTTCTCGGTAATGATCCAGATGAGTCCTCGGAGAACCGGCTCGCCCGCGCCTATCTTGAAGAACTCATGAGCGCGGAAGAGGCTAGGAAGAACGCGGGTCGCATGCACACCAGATCTCACACGAGCTATGTGCAGTCTGACCAGGCTTACAAGGCGCTCAAACGTCAGGTCTTGGCTAGATTCCCCGACGCTACCCGGGAGGGCCTTGGACACCGTCAGCTCAACGGACAAGTTCTTCCCGGTCTTGAGTCCTCAGTGATGTGGATGTACGAGCTTACTGAAAAGCACGGGGGAACTATCGGCCAGGACTCAGCATCGGGCATCTACGGCTTTCTTTCGAACCGGACGCATCCAACGCTCTATCCGGCGAGACAGCGGCGCAGATGGCACGACGAGGGCGACGGGCGCCTGGTCGCCTACTTACATGTAGAGATCGGTGATCTCTACAAAGAGGCTCGGATCGCCGTGGCAGCCTTCTACAATGCTCTCAACTATACGATCTCGTATTTTGGATGGCCTACCACCGAAATCAACCGCCTTGAGGAACAGTTAGAAGAAGCCATGCCAACGTTCTTCCGTGACTAATCAATGATCGTGGTGTGAGGCAACGATGACTTGCACGCAACTCGTCCCTGGTTCTCTCGGTGAGAGGTTGACGCGTGGAGGCGATCCCGGGCCACTCCGGCATTTGTAGCCCAGCATTCACTGTCAGCCCGTCGTGTGAGACTGTAGCGGTGATCGAGCGAGTAGTGGATTTTGAACGCCTCCGTTGGATGCGTTGCGGGAGGTGCAGCCATGAGTGGGATGTCGATTCTGCGTGGCTATGGCGTTTTGAACAGGGAGACGAAGCCTGCCCCAAATGTGGTACCAACTACGAGCCGTTGGACCGCCCTGATTCCTGGGCCTCGCAGGAGGACCCCTCGCATGACGACACCAAGGTGCGAGGAACTTTCTGGTATCACACATCAACGCATTCAAACTGGCCTGATCGGGCTTTCGACCCGACCGCCGGCCTCACGGAGGTCACTAAACGAAGATTCCAAAGAAGTTGGGCCGACGGGCACGGACTTGGACGCTGGGCCGAAAGCCAGAAGACCAAGGCGCTTCACCTGGGCACCTACGAGGCCGCGGTCGAGAACATGCTCCGGCGCATGCATGAACAAGATTGCGCCGGTCACCAGTTTTACCTATACCGGGTTCGGCTCAGCCAGGATGCCATGATCGAACCAGGCGTGCATCGGGAACTCCCCGGCTATTTCGGCGATGTGCAGTTGGGCGAGCACTGTTCAGACGACATTGACATATTCCGCTACGTCAACACCTACGAGGATCCTTCAAGTATTTCTCTCGCAGTTACCCTTGAAGCGATCAATGCCGTTCAGATGATAGCCATCCCGTTGACGGTTGACGTCGAAGATGTCTGGATCAGTGCCGCTGCAGCGCGACTCGTAGACGCGGCCTCACGGCCACCTCCCGAACCGACAACCCACTTCGAGCGCATGCAGCGGCACAGACCATCGGCGGTCTCCATCGAAGCATCCAGACTGGAAGAAGAAGTCGCTACGCGCTTGCCTCTAAGACTTCGCGACTGGTTTGATCGGTTATCTGATGAAGGAAATCTCAAGGCCGAGCCGAGCACCTTCCCTTCAAAACTGGTCGGTCTGTCCACACTCGTAAACGAACCCCTCGCGGTCTTGGAATCGCTGAACACCGTACCGTGGCGAGAGGTCTGACCGCGATATACCCTGCTACTCCCCTACCTGTGCACAGGCGCACAAACGGTCCCGGCGTGAATCGGCCGGCCTACCGTTCTGCTCTTCTGCAAAGGATAGGGTTGCCCCATGTTTGACGATCAAGACGCCCTGTTCTCCCTTGCGTCCAAAGACCAAGGACTGTTGGAAGAAAAAAGGATCGACCAGAGGCAAATCGAGCAAGTGCTAGAAGCTTTTGAACAAGCCGGAATCAAAAGACCGGCGGACCAAGAAGAACTCATCCGGACTTGTGTAGTCCGACCGGTAGCTTCAATGCAGGACCTACTGGCCAAGGACGTCCGGCCCATCCTGCAACGCATCGAGGCCAAGGCGACTGGAAAGAAGCCAGTCACCGGCAGCGCCTGGGACAACAGAGAAGGTGAGACTTGGATTGACAAGCTCTGATCCAGCCCGTCCGCGTCGTGGCTAAAGGTCTGCAAGAATAAACAACACCACCCTGAGGATGCCTTGGGGTGGTTGTTGTGTCCTGCCATCCGAGAAAGGGCGATTCTTGGCTCACCTTGACTCGTTGATCGAAAGAATTCCCGATGAGGACCTTCGGGCTGATATCGCAGCCCAGGTCGAGAACCTCATGAAGACTCGCTCTTGGGGTCTGGTGTTCCAAGAGCATCGTCCCGAAACGGTTGAACTCCCACACGCCAAGATTCGAATCCGATCTCTCGTACGTGTACGCACAGAGATTGATGGTGGCGAGTGGGTCGTTACGAGGATTCGCCGGGGCGGGGTGGCCGAACTTCGTCACACAAAAGATGCAAACAACGTCACCGAAGCGCCCGTAAAAGAGTTGGTTGCTGTATGGGATTTTTCGCAGCAGATCTATCCCGGGCTGAAGTCTCTGGGCCGGATCGAGACCGGTGGAGACAAGCCCTTCCACGCCGTCATCAATGGGGAAAATTATCACGCATTGAAGACTCTTCTCTACGCATACGAAGAGAAGTTCGATGCGATCTATATCGATCCCCCATACAACTCAGGGTCCAAAGACTGGAAGTACAACAACGACTACGTTGACGGAGTCGACCTATACAGGCACAGTAAATGGCTAGCGTTCATGGAGCGCCGTCTGAAGCTGGCGATTCAGCTCCTCAACCCAGACAACTCTGTCCTGATTGTGACCATAGATGAGAATGAAGTTCATCATCTCGGGATGCTTCTGGAGAGGATGTTCCCAACGAACATCATCCAGATGGTGACCATCGTCATCAATCCTCTCGGCCAGGCCAGGAAACAGGAACTGGCTCGCGTGGAGGAATACGCATTTTTTGTCCAGATCGGAAGCGCACAGCCGACACGGCACACCGATGACTTCCTGTCAGATGAACTCAAGACTGAGTCCTCGCGGCCTGAAAAAGTCCGCTGGGAGCGTCTGATCCGCGGCGGGAACGACGCTCGTCGGGCCAAGAGCCCCCAACTGTTCTTCCCGGTCTTCATCAATCCGCAAAAGAAGTCGATAGTGAGAGTCGGAGACCCGCTGCCGGCCAATGCTGATAGAGAGTCCGTAGAGATTCCGGAAGGCCAGATAGCTGTTTGGCCGCTCCGAGAAGATGGAACCGAAGGCCGTTGGAGGTGCTCACCTTCCTACCTACGGGAACTTCTGTCCGCCGGTTATGCCAAGGTGGGCACTTACGATGCCAAAAACGACAAGTGGTCCATTCTGTACTTAGGTAAGGCCCAAATACGACGGATTGACGACGGACACATCGAAGTCACCGGTCGCGACCCTAACGGCACAGTCATCGTGGAGTCCAGGGTTACAAACAAGAGCTTGCCCAAGACTGTTTGGAACAGGCTCTCCCATCGCGCCGGTGAACATGGCAGCGGTCTCATCAAGAAGCTAATTCCCGGCAGGGCTTTTCCATACCCTAAGTCCGTCTATGCCGTAGCTGATGCTCTACGGATCGCCACAGGAGATAAACCGGATGCGCGGATCCTGGATTTTTTCGCAGGGTCTGGCACCACAGCCCATGCGGTAGCGCTGTTGAACGCAGAAGACGGAGGCTCCAGGCAGTCTGTGCTGGTTACGAATAACGAGGTCTCAGTTGAAGAAGCCGAGAACCTGCGAGCTGCCGGCCACCGGCACGGGGACGAAGAATGGGAAGCCATGGGCATCTTCCACCACGTAACCCGTCCGAGAATCGAGGCAGCTATTACGGGTGTGACTCATCGGGGAGACCCCATCGTTGGGGACTACTTAGACGGACAACCTATGGCCGAAGGTTTCCAAGAGAACGTGGAGTTCTTCGATTTGTCCTACGAGGACGCGGATCGTGTAGCCCTACGCCTCGAATTTGAAGCCATCGCCCCGCTTCTGTGGTTGAAAGCCGGCGCGAAAGGCCCCTGTATTGATCGAGAAAACGAGTCCTGGGAAATACCGGAGAACGGGACCTATGGCATTCTCTTCAATCCCGAATGCTGGTCGGATTTCACTGATGCCGTCCGCTTACGGCCAGCGATCAAGCACGCATTCATCGTGACCAACAGTGACGCTGTCTTTGAACAGATCTCAGACGGACTCCCCTCGGGGGTTGAGCCTCACAAGCTCTATGAAGACTATCTAAGGAATTTCCGGATCTCCGAAGGGGCAAGTTCATGAGGTTTACGCTAAAGGACTATCAAGAGATAGCGGCCGCAGAACTTGTCCAGCGGCTGAAACGAGCGACAGATGACGTTTCCAAAGATGCCGCTGATCTTTGGTCCCTGGTGCTCTCGGCTCCAACCGGCGCCGGAAAAACCGTCATCGCGACAGCTGTGATCGAAACGCTATTCCATGGGAACGGACAGCACGACCCAGACCCCCTGGCCACCATTCTGTGGGTAACGGACGATCCGGCGCTCAACGAGCAGACCAAACGCAAGATGAAAGATGCGTCCGCATCACTTGGCCGCTTCATCACCATTGATGCCGGCTTTGACCAGCAATACTTCGAACCCGGCATTGTCCACTTCCTAAACATTCAGAAGCTGTCGCGAACTAACCAACTTTCGAGAAGCGACGGCGACAAACGGGACTACTCCCTGTGGGAGACGATCACCAACACCATCAAGAAGCGGCAAGGGCACTTCTACGTCATCATTGATGAGGCCCATAAGGGTATGCAGCGCGAAGGCGATCACTCGACCATCATCAAGCGGATCATCAACGGACAGACAGGGTCGAATCTCCCCGCCCCAATTGTGGTCGGCATATCGGCCACCCCACAGCGCTTCCAGGATGCTGTCGGAACCAGTGCAATCAGCCGCAGCACTAGGGATATCACAGTGCCGATATCAGAGGTACGAGGCTCGGGCCTGCTTAAGGATGTGCTGGCCCTCGACAACCCGAAAGAAAGCCAGCAGCTGGGCGACACAACATTGGTTCGGTTAGCCGTAGACCGGGTTCGCACCTTTGAAGACTCGTGGAACTCGTACTCTCAAAGTCAGGGCGAAAGTCCAGTAGTCCCGGTCCTGGTAGTCCAAGTGAAGAACACACCAACTGACGCCGACATGAGCGAGCTGCTAAGCACAATCTTCGACGCTTGGCCGGGCTTGAAGGATGTCAACGTAGTCAACGTGTTTGGAGAGCACCAGGCCCTCAGCGTGAATGGTCGCGTGGTGCGGTACATCAGGCCGGAAGAAATCCAAGATGACGTCAACGTCAGAGTCGTGATCTGCAAAGACGCTATATCGACTGGTTGGGACTGCCCTCGCGCAGAGGTGTTAATTTC
The DNA here is from genome assembly GCF_030264015.1 of Paenarthrobacter sp. R1. Taxonomy (NCBI): domain Bacteria; kingdom Bacillati; phylum Actinomycetota; class Actinomycetes; order Micrococcales; family Micrococcaceae; genus Paenarthrobacter; species Paenarthrobacter sp. R1. Next base: position 16,123 of record NZ_CP127118.1, read on the forward strand.
CTTCCGAAAGGCCAAGGAATACACTTACATCGCCCAGCTCATCGGCAGGATGGTCAGAACCCCGCTTGCTCGGAGAATCCCCACCGACCAAACCCTCAACGCCGTCAGCTGCTACCTGCCCTACTTCAATGAAAAAGAAGTCGATAGCATCGCACGACGTTTCGAGGCCGGCGAGAATGACGAACCGCCCATCACCGTTGTGACGAATGCCGTGGATGTAGGTCACAACGCTGATGTCCCCGACGAAGTGTTTGACCTGCTGGAACAGCTCCCCACGTACACCGTGCCCGGCAAGATCTACAAGACACAGGTTTCACGGCTGTTCAGACTCGCAGCCCTCTTGAATGGTCACAGCATCCTCGACACGGCAGTGAAGGACAGTTACACACGTCTACTCGGAATCCTCGATGCAGCCCGGACCAGGCTCATGGAAAACGGGCAGTTCGAGAAAATGGTTGAACGCCTGCGAACGCTGGATATCGAACGCCAGTTCGTGAACATTGGCACCACGACATTCGACTGGTCCGAAGATGCCAAGCCCTACGCCGTCATTCTTGATGACCACAACGTGGATGACCTTTTCCAAGTAGCTACGCGGAAGCTCCCTGAGGGACTCGCGAACGAGTACTGGTCCCGCGCCGTACGTGAAGACGACGTCGATCCTTTTGAAGCCAAAGCTGAAGTTGCGGCGCTTGCACTAGACGTAGAGACGGTTGCCGCCGTTGAGGCTGCCGCCGAGCAACAAGTTCAATTCTGGTTGAGCACTTATCAACGGTCTATCAACCAGCTGAACGACTCACAAAAAGACCTCTACGAGCCGATCCGACGCCAGGCAAAATCCGCGGAACTGACTAGCCTGTCAATACCGCTCGGAAAGACTGTGAGCGGGGACAACCCACCCGTACGGCGTCACGTACTGGCCGATAACGCGGGAAACTTTCCCGTCAGCCTCAAGGGCTGGGAAGCCCAAGTGGTGGAGCGGGAACTAAAGGACGACAATCTTGTCGCCTGGTATCGCAACCCTACAGGTGGTCCAAGTGCGCTCCGGATACCCTATGAAGGACCGGACCGCGCTAAGCCCATGTACCCGGACTTCATTATGTTCCACCGGTATGACGACGGCTTGAAACCATCCATCATTGACCCTCATGGCGACTATCTTGAGGATGCGGCCGCGAAGCTGAAGGGGCTTGCACAGTACGCGGAAAAGCATGCCTTGGCATACGCGCGGATAGAATCGGTAATCGAAAATGACCAGGGGGTCCTACGAAGCTTGGACCTGAAATCCGCAGCTGTCCGCCAAGCAATCCTGGCCCACCAAACGGGCTCTGTTGCAACTCTCTTTGCGCAACACGGAGGCAATTACAGCTAGTCCAGTATCCAAACGCCGTGATCGGAAACGCTCCGAGGGGCGGGTTCTGCCCCCAGGGCGTCGCACGCGTCAGCTGCCCAGCGGTTTCCCCTGAGGGATCTCGCGTGCAGCCAAGGGCGGCCATTCCTGGCCTCCGTTGTAAGCCTGCTCGAGCGCGCTTACTTTCTCGTCAATGGCGGCGTTGATGAATTCGCTCAGGGAACGGTAGCGAGTGTGCAGCTGCGTGTTCAAATACGCGGCGCGCATCCGGTCCGCGTCCTCTTCCTGCTGGTAGAAACTGGTCTTTTTCGGGGCGGCCTTCGCCAGCCGATCCGCCTTGGCCGGCTTACCGGTTGGCTCAACAGGCGCCGGGGCGGGTGCAGCGGCGGCCTGTCCGGCCAGCTCGCTCACGACGTCACTGGCGGCCGCCTTGCGCAGCCTCGACGGGCCAGCGGTTCCTAGAGCTGCCAGGGCGTCCTTGTCCGGGGCACTCCCCCGTCGTCGGTTCTCTGCCATGGTTCTAGTCCTCCTTCGTGATGGTTCGTGCGATCTCTTCCAGACGGTCCAGCAGCTCACGGCCATTCGGACCATAGTGGCGCAGCGGCACGGCCGCCGAGTTCGCCTTGGCGAAAGCCTCCCGCTCGGGCAGATACGGCGGCAGCAACTGGGGGCCGTAGTCAGCTTCCAGCTTCTCGATCCATTCGGCCTGGTCGCTCTTGCGCTTGCTCACCCGGTTAACGATGATGCCGGCCAGCGACAGGCCCGGATTAAACAAGCTGCGAACGCTGCCCAGAGTCTTGACGATCTCGGACAGTCCTTCGACAGAGGACGCGCGAGGCTCCGTGACCAGGAGTGCACTGTCAGCGGCCACCAAGGCGTTGATCGTCAACTGGCCCAGGGACGGCGGGCAATCCAGCAATACGACGTCATAACCCTTCGTTGCTCCGTCGAGCGCAATCCGGAGCCGGTGCTCCCGGCCCATCATCTGGTCCTGCTCCCGGCCCGCCAGGGCACGCTCAGCGGCCACCAGGTGAACCGCCGGCCACTCCTGGCCCTTCTCGGCATCGGCCTGCCACTCCGCGCCGGCCGGCACGGCCGCATCGGCCATGACTCCGGGGATGACCTCGTTGCCCTCTCCCCCGGCCAGGACGTCGTTCAGGGTGAACTCCGGGCCACTGACGCCCATGTTGCTCGTCGCGTTGAACTGGGGATCGACATCCACCAGGAGAACCCGCTTGCCCAGACGATGGGCCAGCACTTCGGTAAGGCCCGCGGTGACGGTCGTCTTGCCGACGCCGCCCTTCTGATTACACACGGCAATGATCTGCGCACTCATATGAATACCTCCAATACTTCCATTAGTAGTTTTAGGGGTGAATCTGTCCAGCACTTCCGCGCAATTTCACCACAGTTCGCGCGTTTTGGCTTGACAACCTCTATCACCTCTAATAGTACTATTAGAGGTGATAGAGAGCAACCTTAGAACGCTGCCGGCTGGTGGCCAGACAGTTCGTGGTACGGCACCGTGTCAGTCCAGCTGCCGCCGACCATGGAAGGGATGGTGACTGACTTGCGGTTGACTCGCCGGACCTCGTACCAGCTACCCCGGAACTTCACCTGGTCCCCCTTGTTGATGGACTCCGGGCCGTAGTTCCCGGCCCTGCCTGCGGCGATCTGCTCGGCCTTGACTCCTTCCCAGTAGCTGATTTGGTCCTGCAGCTCCTGGATACGCGCCTGCAACTGCTCCGCGTACTCTCCCTGGGCCGGCTCTGACGTCTCCACGTAGCGGGTATCCCCCATCTTGTAGAGGGTGCGCGCTTGGCCGCTCAGCTGGCGCTCTGCCCGCCGCAGATCCGCTCCGAGGGTTTCCAGGCGATTGGCGACGGTAACGGGGTTGTAGCGCCGGATGGTGGCCAGTGCTGCCGTGTCCGCCTGCTCGGCCGCCTGCTTGGCTTCCTGGTCGGCGACGATAGCGCGACGGGTCGCCCGGTTGGCCCTGGCAATCGCGTTGCGGTGCCGACTTTCGGAATGGTGGCCGATCTTGATCGGCTCCCCTCCCTCGGGAAGGCGGGCGTCAGCCGCGCGTGCCAGCTGCTGTGCGTACTCCGCTGCCGATTCCCTACGCTCTGCGCGGGCGGCCAAAGCTTCAGCCCTCTCCCCCGCGCGCTGCGCCTTGTCCTGCTCGACGGCGGCCGCCGGCCTGGCGGTGTCGTTGATTTCGACTTCCACGGCAAGGCCGGCTTCGCGCAGCTGCTCGGCGGTGTTCATGATCAAGTGCCGGCGGGCTGCGCGGTCCCGGGTGTGCGGCACATACCAGGCGCCCAGGTTCGGGGACCGGCGCCAGCCGGCCGCCTTGAGGACGGCGTTGGAGCCGTCGCCCTTCGCGGTGCCTTGAGGACGGCGTTGGAGCCGTCGCCCTTCGCGGTGCCTTCGATGAGTGTTCCGGCCTCGCGGGTGTGGGTGATGATCGTCATTTTCGTTCTCCTTTCATCAGAACCTCTAACAGTTCTAATAGTACTATTAGAACTGTTAGAGGTCAACGTTTCGATACCGTGGGTGCGCCGTCACGTTCCCGGCCCCGTAGCGAACCAGCTGCGGGAGCCGGCCGACCTCGATGGCCAGCAGACGCTCGGGCGCATGGTCCCTCACGCCGTCGTCGCCGGCCCATTCCCAGGAGCTGTAGCGTGCCGCCAGGGCGTCGATCTCTGCCTCACTCGGTCCTGCGGTCAGCTCACAGGTTTCGGGGGAGTAGTAGCCGTCAAACTCGGCCGTCGCCGGCCGGTAGTGAATTTCCCAGCCGATGACCGTTTGAGTGATGCCGGCCCCGTTGGAGGCCCGGACAGTGAATGCGGTTCCTGGGTACGTCGCTTTCAGCTCGGCCCGGATCAGGCGATTGGTTTCCGCCTGGCTGTACTGCTGCGTGGTTTCGGTCATGACTGCCTCTTTTACTTCTAATGGAACTATTACGGGCATTCGATCTTGAGGGTGACGGCCAGCTGGCCGATCTTGTCGGGCCGAAAGCCCGACCAGTGGTTTTCATCGTCTGCATTGACGACGACGACCGGCGCCTGGGAGTAGCCGAGATCCTGGACGTACTCCAGGGCTTCGGGGGAGGCGGTTACGTCCACTGACTCGTAGCTGATGCCCGCCTTATCCAAGGCCCGGTAGGTGGCATTGCACTGGACGCACGCCGGCTTCGTGTAGACCGCGACAACTGCTGTTTCTGTGTTCATTTCAGGGCTCCCTCCGTCGTTCCTTTCACTTCTAATAGTACTATTAGAAGCATTAGAGGTCAACGGTTTTCCTTGATTTCCCGAGTTTTCCGGCTGAGTCTTTGGCGGTTTCGTTCCTGCCGTGCGCAGCGCGTGGTGGGTGTGGTGCAAGAACGGACAGCACCTCAGCGTAAATCCCCCCAGCGCCTTAGAACCCAGCCGGCCCAGTGGTTCCTGTGCCTGCTCAAGGTGGCCCCGCCTCGCTCGCCGTCCTGTGTCGTCCAAAGCTGAAAAAACCCGACTCCTATGGTGGGGGAGCCGGCCGCTCTTGTCTTAGACCACGGGGGACTGTTCCGCAGTTAGATCTTCGGCGGTGGCTTAGGGCCGGTTTGCAGGCTGGCCTTAAACGAAAGAGCCACTGAAGTTTCCCCGACAGTGGCTCTTTCGTTTTAGTCCTAGTCGCCCAGGAGCGTCCTAATTTGGTCCAATACTGCTGCTGCGTTTGTCTCGTCATTGGTGCTGGCTTCCTTGAGGAAAAGGTCGTTTTCATGGCTCGGTTCCAGAACGGCAGTTACGAGTTTGCCTACGGGTGACTGTTTGCGGAAAATCCGAAGCTCTTCCCACTGTCGTGGCTGTTCGTTTGCATCCAAAATCTCTCTCGGAAAATATCCCAATCCTCGGTTCGCGAGTTCCTTCGAGATGTCAACCAGAACGCGATTACCAAGACGCTTGTATCCGAAAATCTCCCGCAGGCGCAAGAGGGTTACTACTTGAATGGGTTCAGACTCAAGGTCTTGAACCAGCTCATCAATGCTGCTATTTTCTGCCAACTTTAGATTCCTATCTCTTGAGTTTCATGCGGCACGGTTGTGGGCACTTACTACAGTCTATCATCCCAGTTAGATAATAGCAAGTTAGGAACTATTTTATTCTAAATCAAAAAATAAAATCGAACATTTAGCCCTGTTCGCTGGGGATGTGGGAGTTTCAGGAGGCTGTGCACATCCGCCGGTTGTGGTAGGTGAGGTTCCCGTGCGTGCTGACCTGGCGGTTGTGTGCAGGCGGTCAGCTGGTTCCTGTCGTCCATCATGTGTGCAGGAAAAGCCCGAAGGATAGAGCTTTTGCTGTGCACATGTGGGCGAGAGGCTACGCATCGAGGGAACCCGGCCGGTTCGGTTGCGCGGCCGAGCGCCGGCCGGAACGGTGACGCTGGTTAACATCGAACATTGCGCGGATCTTCGCAATGGCGGTGACCTTGGCAGGGGAGTCGCCAACGTCCAGCCGGGCCGCGCGCTCTGCCTGGCGTTCCAGAATCCGCCGGCGCTCGGCCTCCTGTTCGCGGCGGAGAGCAGCTGCGCGGGCCGCTGCCTGCTGATCGCGGGAGCGCAGCGGCTCGCCGGCCTCGGTGCGCCAGGCGCTGAGGCGGTGCCTTAGCCAGCCGCGCATCCGCCAGGCTTCTTTAGTATCTGGTGCGCCGCTGTGCGGCCACAGCGTGCCGTCAGGCCGCCAGTCGAGGGCATGCAGAATATCCGCGACGGTCCAACCTGCCAGGAAGAAGTCCCGGCAGGAGCTAGCGACGTCCTTGGCCGTCATGCACCGCAGAGGAAAGCTCCGGTAGCGGATCTCGGACGCGGCGGCCACACGCTGTCCATGGCGTTTTGGCGTCCGGTGGGCTGGCCACAGCAGTTCTGGACGCCATGGCACTTGGGTGGCTGGTGCGCCGCTTGCGGCGCCTGCAGGAATGAGCCGTGGCGGAGCCACGTCGGTTTGAGAGCTTTTTCCTTGCGGGCGTGTATGGGTTAACTCTTTCTCTTTAAGGTGAGAACCGCCTAGGGCGGGAGGGGTGCCAACTTTGTTCACAAGCGCCAGAGGCGACGGTACGCACAGGACGTAAACGGCTGCTTCGTTGATGCGTTCCCCGTCGGGGCCGGCAGCGGCGTATTTAGCCTGCCGGCCGGACGCTACGCGGCCGATTAGCCCCCAGGCGGCCAGAAGACGCAGAACTCGCGCCACGGTTGTTCTGGACGTCCCCGTGGCCTCAATGAGGGCTTCCCAGCCCGGGCGTGCGGTCATGCTCTCGTAGTCGGCTCGCTCGATGAGAGCACGGAGAACGGCGACGATGGTTGCGCGGCCGTTGCGGTTCCGCAGCGCGAACTTTGGGTGTGCGTACAGCGCAGCCATGGTCTGCCGGCCGTGGGCGGCGCGGACCATACCGGCCGGCACTGCGGCCAGTACAACTGCGGAGGCGGTTTCCTGGCTGCGATTGACCCGCCGACGACGCATAGGGGCCACGGCGATTTCCGTGGACGTAAGAGGACGTGCGTGTACACTTATGGGCATAACGGAAGGACCCTCCTAGAGGGTGTGGAAGTAGGAGCCCTTCACCGGGAAACTTGCCGGAGACGCGGTGAAGAGCTTGAATAACTTGAATTGAAGGCCCGCCTAGTGCGGGCCTTCACCATTTAAGAAGCACGCGGGATAGGCAGGGCCTCCTGGTTGCTGAGTGTGTCGATCTGGATCTGATTAAGGTGCTGGGTTACCAGGTTCGCAACGTAGTCGCTGACGGTCATGCCTCTTGCTTCCGCAACCGCCGCAAGTTTGTCGGCGTCGGGAATCGGCATGCGGGTACCTACAAGTCGGCGTTCGCCCTTGCTGCGGCGTCCGCCTCCGTTATTTCCTCTACCTGCCATAGCCCTATTCAAGCGGTAACAGTTTCTTTGGGCTGGGATCATGTGCGGTGTGTCGCTTAGAAACCCTTGGCGACGGCGGCCGCGGCGGCCAGCCATGCGCGCTGTGTGGCCGGCTGTAGGGCGTCGTAGCGGATGGGGCCGTTGACCAGGGCGGGGTCATAGGGGATGCGGACGACGGCGCGGACGTGTGGGGCGAAGCCATCAGCGATCCGTCGGGCCTCGTCCTTGGCGCGCTTGAGTGCGTCGCCGCTCATGCTGCGTTTGGCGTCGGTGGACTCGGAGACGATCACGACGGCGTTGCGGGCCAGCTCTGCGTCGTGGCCGCCCCGGGATTCGAGCGTCTGGAGGGTCAGGCGCGCTGCCTCGGCGCGGTCCTCTATCGCTGTCACGGGGACCACGAGCTGGTTGGTGTGGTGGATCATCCGCCGCCAGTTCGCAGAGCGGGCGGTGTTACCGGAGTCCATGACGATCAGCCGGTAGTAGCGGGTGAGCACTTGGTGGGCAATGTCCACTTCCTCGGCGGTCACCTCGTGGTCGCCTTCTTCGTTCTCGTCCGAGCGCAGGACGTCGAACTTGTCCGAGGTCTGGTGGTGAACGAATCGGGCGATCTCGGCCGCGTTGGTGCTGGGGGAGAGCAGCGTTCGGGATGAATCGATAAGGTCAAAGGCTGGGAATGAACTGGACACGAAACGTGGGCGCCCCCAATATGTGCACTCACGTGCAATGCCTCGAATGGGCACGTCGTCTATGCCCTGGAGACAAGAGCTCCGCCGCTGCGCCGCCTACTGCGGAATACTCGACCCTGGGCCGAGGGCATGCCAGGTGCGATTGTGGTAGACGAGCGGGGCCGGCTGTTCGGGTGATGCTTCATCTGGCACGCGGATGTCGAGCGCTTCGATGACGTAGAGGGTAGAGCCTCCAGCGGGGATGCGCTGGAGGACCTTCGCCCGGATCCAGGCGAAGACGCCCGGATATACGGGCTCACCTGTCTTGAGGCGATCCCAGTGCACATGTTCGCCGAATCGTTCGGAGCCTTTGAGTGCGCCGAGTTTCGCGAGTTCGATATCGTTGGCGGACAGGAGGTGCACCACGACGGTGTCGGTGCGCTCGAGTTTTGGGGTGGAGCTGGACAGCGCGGATGCGGAAAACATGAGGATCTCCGGGCCGATGCTGACTGAGGCGACCGAGCTGACGGTCATCGCGAACGGGTCATGGCCTGGGTCGCCTGTGACGATGCCGACCCCCGAGGGGTGGTTGCGGAAGGCCTGCCTGAACAGATCACCGTTACTGGGCAAGCCAGCGGTGTGGCCAGTTGCAGCCGTCAAGTCTGTTCCTAAAACGCTAGCGGTCATGTTATTGAACTCCTTATCGCTCATGATGTGCGTTCTATTCAGGGAAGGTTGCTGGATGCGGCAGTGGCGGGCATCGTCAGCGAGGTGTCGGCCGTACCCCAGGGTGTATTGAGGTGCGACTGCGAGTTGCGAATAGTAGGCAGCGGACCGTTGAAGGTGTAGTAGCGTTTTCCTGTCACAATCAGTTCTTCGGCGGGGAACTTTGTGATCACTTCGCAACCATCCTTCGTAACAACGAGTTCCTCCTCGATGCGGGCAGCACCGATGCCGTCGGCCGAGGGCCAGTACGTCTCGAGCGCAAAGACCATGCCCTCCTCGAGCACTTCGGGATTATCGAAGGAGACTAGGCGTGAGAAGATCGGCTTTTCCCAGATCGAAAGCCCGACGCCGTGGCCATACTGCAGTGCGAAGGCGGCCTCTTCATCAGGGAACCCGAACTCCTGGGCCTTAGGCCACACACTTACGATGTCTGCCGTCGTCGCACCGGGACGGACGAGCGCAATGGCCCTGTCCATGTATTCACGTGCCCTTCTGTACGCATCGTTCTGGGCCCGGCTCGCTGAGCCAACCGCGAAAGTTCGGTAATAGCAGGTCCGATACCCGTTGAAGCTATGCAGGATGTCAAAGAATGCTGGATCTCCGGGACGGATGATGCGATCCGAGAAAATGTGGGGATGGGGCGCGCAGCGCTCACCCGAGATGGCGTTCACGCCCTCTACGAACTCAGAACCGAGGTCATAGAGGGTCTTCGAGACGAGGCCGACGCACTCGTTTTCCCGGACACCAGGGCGAAGGAACTCATGGAGGTTTTCGTAGGCCGCATCCACCATCGACGCTGCCGTCGTGAGCAACGTGATCTCATCCGGCGTTTTGATGCGGCGCGCCTCGAGGAACACCTGCTGGCCGTCAACCACGTCGATGCCTTCCCGCTGAAGTGCGAACAGGATGGGCAATTCGACCACGTCGATCCCGAGCGGCTCATTCGCCACACCAAACTTCTCCAACTCGCGCTTGATCTTGCGCGCGACTTCCTCGGCGATTCCTGCATCAGGGGGAAATGCACCACGAAGTGTCGAGATGCCCGCTCGCGACCCGCCTTCGGCCCTCGGACGGACGGCGTTGTGATGGGGAGCGTGCGGGTCAGCATCGGCGTGGGAGTGCGTCTGGTTGAGCCACGGATTGAACAATGCATGATGTTTGGCCGCTGATCCGAAATCCCACATTATGGGGTCGCTTTCGCGCGTAATGAGGCAAAAGCGGATGAGCTTGTCGATAGCCCAAGTACCTATCAGCGTCGATGACATGTACCGGATATTTGCGAAATCGAAGGCGAGCAGGGCACCGAGTTCAGACTCGTCGAGCTTGGCCCGGAGCCGTGCGAGGCGCTCCCCGCGAAGTCGATCGTAGTCGACGCGGGATTCCCAATCGACAGACATTGTGCCGCGGGTCGCAGTCGTCATGGCATGGTCCTTTCCAATGCAGCAGCGTCGACCAGGTTCGTATCGACGATCTCGAGTAACTGGCGGGCGCTTCTTCGCCTCATGCTGCAAGTGCCTGCGCCCCGGCTCGGTGGTGCCTCGCCTTATCCAACTCTTAGACAGACAGCCTGAACTACGCGCGAGAGCTTGTCAAGCATAGCTGTACACTTTTACCTTTGGCGTACAGCTGTGCTTTGCTGAAGCCACACAAAGCTGGTCGTCAGATCGGCGGAAGCGGCTATTCGGCTTGGTCATTTCAGTCGCGATTAACGCCGAGTGTGCTACCTCAACGGAAGTTCGGCAACACGAGAATAAAGGAGTTGTACATGACTGACATCGGATTCCTGGGGCTTGGCGCAATGGGTGTGGCGATGGCCCGCCGCTTGATTGATAGTGGCCACCGGGTAACCGTGTGGAATCGTTCAGATGGTCCCGCAAACGAGCTCGTAAAGGCGGGAGCGATCGCTGCCACCGCACCAGAGGATGCCATCGCGAACCCGATCATCCTGTCGATGCTCGCTAATGATGCAGCCGTCGAGTCGGTGTTTACGTCCGAACGCCTCGCTACCGCCTGTGCCGAGACTGTGCATATCAATATGGCCTCGATCAGCGTCGCAGCATCAGAAAGGCTGCGCGATCTGCATTTCGAGGCGGGCATTGACTATGTCACCGCGCCCGTGCTTGGCCGCCCAAATGTGGCTGCGGCAGGCCAACTCACGATCGTTGCCGGGGGCAGTCCCAAGCTGATCGACGCTGTCCGGCCCGTCCTTGACGCCCTGGGCCAGCGAATTTGGCACGTGGGTGAGGAGCCTTCAAGCGCCAATCTCGTTAAAATCGCAATTAATTACACTATCATCCATGCACTGCAGGCGATGGCTGAAGGAGTCACTCTGGTGGAGGGCGGAGATGTAGACCCGGTACAGTTCATTGGCATCCTGACCTCCTCGCTGTTCCCTGGCCCGGTCTATGAAGGTTACGGACGTATGATCGCCGAGCGTCAATATGTGCCGGCATTCAACGTCACTATGGGCCGCAAAGACCTGCGGATTGCTCAAGAGGCTGCAGCTGCTCTGGCGGTCGAGCTTCCAACGGCACCGGTTCTCGTGGCAGCCTTCGAAGCCGCCCTCGCCGACCCCGCGATTGCCCCACTAGATTGGGCTGCAATTGCGGAAATCACCCGCGCCCGCTCAGGCGTCCTGCGGTCTAGGTAGCCTTCGGATGGACCCCCGCAGTCTGAGGTCCCGGGCCTCATCCTTCAGACCGGTATAACACCTCAGTCAATGAGACCGTTCGCAGACGAACGCTGCGAGGCCCGATCTTTTCCTTGACCGGACCCGCAGTGTTCGTCCTAGAGCTCGTGAGAAGGACTACTTGGCATACGCTTGCTCGATACGCTCGAGGGCCGCGTCAAGCGCGTCGGCGTAGTCGAGCTCAGCGACTTCGTAGACAGACGGACGCCCTTCCGCAATTACAGCACCGCCGCGCGCAGCCTTCTTTAGCCATTCCTCAGAGCGTGCCACGAGCTCGCCGGGCTCGGCTACCTCGTTGACCAGACCGACCTCCACTGCACGCTCGCTGGTAAACGGTTCGCCGCTAGCGATGTTCTGGATCGCAGCGCGCGCTCCAAGTCGCTTGATGAGCGGAACCTGGGCGACAATCGGCCAGACACCGACACTCACCTCGTATGAGCCGATCTTGGCATCGGGCGTAGCTACGACGTAATCCGCGGCTGCTACGAGTCCGGCACCGCCCGCAAGCGCATCGCCGTTCACCGCTGCGACGACGGGCTTGGGCAGCGTGGGGAGCAGCTTCAGGATGCCCACCAGGCCGACGTAGAACGGGACGGGGTCGGCGCCGGCTTTGATAGAGGCAACGTCGAGCCCGCCGCAGAACACGTCGCCCGCGCCGGTCAAGATGATGCCGGCGACACTGTCGTCAGCCGCTGCGGCGCGAAGTGCCGTGTCGATCTTGTCGAGCCCTTCCGGATTAAGCAGGTTGCGGCCGGGGCCGGTAATCTCAACCGTGGCGAACTGAGCCGTATCAGACATCTTCGGGTTCTCCTTTGCGTGGCGAAAGTGTTCACTATAATTGCAACCTACCGACTAGATGTCAATGTATAATGAACAAAGACACTGACTCGATTAACATCGTGGCCTAAGCTTTTACTTAGTTAACGAGTTGCATAAACCATTGCTGTGCCGCGAAAGGTTGGAATGTGAAGACCGAGCTAGGAGATCGTCTCCGACAGCACCGCCAGGACCAAGGCGTCAGCCTACGCACCCTGGCTGCCGCAGTGGGTATTTCGCCGAGCATGCTTTCACAGGTTGAAACGGGCAAGATCCATCCGTCCGTCACGACACTGTACTCCCTGGCCTCCTATCTTGACGTGTCTCTTGACGACTTGCTTGGCTTCACTCCCACGTCCCGCCTGGCCCCGGCTGCACAATCGCCCGAGATCCAGCGGCACGAAGAAAATCCAGTGCTTGAGATGGAGGGCGGTGTCATATGGGAACGGCTTGCGACGGCCGGACGGACCGGAGTCGATCCCCTTCTCGTGACCTACTCACCCGGCGCGGCCAGTTCGGTCGATGGCAAAATGATGCGACACTCAGGCGTGGAGTATGGTTACATTCTCGCGGGCGAGCTTACGATTCAACTCGACTTCGAACGATGGACCCTGCGCGCGGGTGACTCCTTCTGCTTTGAGTCGCATCGTCCGCACCTCTACCGCAATGAGACGTCCGTTCCTGCCAAGGGTGTGTGGTTCGTTGTGGGACGGGCTAACGATGCCCAAGCTGAGAGAGCTGAATTGGCGGCTGCGATCCAGGAACCTGCGATGATCCGTTCCGCCTCCGACGTACTGGACGCGTTCAACCATCGGGTCGTTAAGCGCTGATTCGGGTACCGCTGCCGCAGATATGCACGGTCTGCATACGGAATTTTGATGCGCATCGAGGAGGTGAGTGGGGCTCACTTCCCGTCGGGTGAGGGAAATGAAGGATCGGTGCCAGGCGGTTCGGTGCAGCAGCCCTTACATACGTTCAGCTATAGTGGACAATTGTGTTTAGTGATAATAAACTACCTGGAGGAGTCAGGCGACGAGTCTGTCCGCTCTCCTGAGCGGCTCGCCGATCCAAGAAGGAGTGACCGTGACCAATAGCCGCATCTCTCGTGTCCCTGCCCCGGTGATTCCGGGCATCTCTGACAGTACTCGAGTGACGGCGGGCGACCTCGTGTTTATTTCCGGCGCCGTCGGCTTTGAGCAGGACGGATCGGTACCCGCCGACTTCTCGCGCGCTGTCGAGCTGACCCTGCGCGAGGTTGAACGGGCTCTGAGCGCACAGAAGGCTTCGTTCTCGGACCTCGTGCGGATCAATGTGTACATCACGCATCTCGACCAAGAGAAACTCCAGATTTTCCGCGAGACTCGCGACCGCATCATCGATCTCGACAATATTCCTGCGAGCACAGTGATCGGTGTCTATTCCCTGTTCAACAACGCCACGGTCGAAATCGACGCCATAGCAGCGGTTTGAGCCGCAGACAGCAGACGAGGGAGGGGCCGACCGGCATCCGGTCGGCCCCTCCCTCGTCTGCTCAGGACTGGGGTTTCATGGCTGTGGGAGCTGCACGGTCTCATGAGAGCTCGCTGGGTCGGACGGGTAGGTCACTGGCTCCGGCTTTCCGCGCGGTCGTCACTGCCTTATTCCCCTTATACGGTGCCGATGAAGCGAGTCATAGCGTCGCAGAGTTCGCTGCCGGGATCGGCAAGCCCCTCGATGGCCGTGATATGGTCGCGGCCCGGCTGGTCGAAAACCTCGGCGCTGCCGCCAGCTGCCCGCCAAGCGTCGGCGAACTCGGCCGACTGGCGATGGAACTCAGCCGACTCTTCTCCGCCCAGGGTAATGAGCATAGGAGGATGTGTGGGGGCGTTCTGCACGTGGAAGAGCGGGCTCTGTCGATTGATGGTGTCATGAGTCAGAAGTAGCTTTGGTTGCAGCCAGGAATAACGGAACGGTCGCAGATCGAATAGCCCGCTGATAGGGATGCAGCCTGCGATTGGCGGGGTCCGGAACCCGTATTCGCCTGCCCAGTCGGTTACAGCGAGCATGCCAACTTGATGTCCGCCGGCAGAGTGGCCTGCGACGAAAATCCGTTCGGGATCGCCGCCGTAATCGGCGATATTCGCGCGCACCCATGCCACAGCTGCACGGCTCTGGCGCGTGATCTCGGTGATACTGACCTTCGGGCACAGCGAGTAGTCAATGACGACGACAGTGATGTCCCGTGCCACGGGTCCGAGCGCCACAAGACTGAATTCATGCCTGCTTAGGGATCTCCACCAGCCACCGTGGATAAACACAATCACGGGGGAGGAGGTTGTCCGAGCCGGGAAGATATCCAGTGTCTCGTCGAGCGATGGTCCGTAACGGACGGCCGGTTGGGAGTCGAGAGTGGACCGCGCGTTTTGGCTCGTCGCCTCAAACCATGCTGCATAGCGGGACATGTCGAGGACTGCTTCAAGGTTATACTCGGCGTCGATCTCTTCTTGCGTCTGAAAGTCGCGATAGAGACGCATTCTTAGCTCCTACTATCGGCGGGAACGTCCGGCGAGGGGAGCGTCCCTCGCTCCGTCGGCCGCATTCCCCCGCCCAGCAATCGGTACCCGACGGGGAAAAGCCGGATGCCGGTCTTCGTTTGCACCAGACCCCAGATGCCCTGCGGGAAGCGGACCGCAATTAGGATTGCGATGGCGCCCAGCACCATGAGGTACCACGAGCCCCAGTTTGCGAGCATGCTCTGCATTGTGAAGAACAGGACGGCGCCGACGATGGGTCCCTCAAGATGACCAATCCCGCCGATGACAACGATGAGGATCATGTAAGCGGACCACTGGACACTGAAAATAGCTCCAGGCTGGACACGGAGAGCGTCTAGGACCAGGATACCGCCGGCTAACCCACACCCAGCCGCGGAGACGAGATAGACGACGCGTTTGACAAAAGTTGCGTCTACGCCCCCAGCTGAAGCTGCGACTTCGTTGTCCCGTATGGCGGTCAGGGAAATGCCTACTCGTCCACGCAGCAGCAAGTAACACACGATCACGGTGACTGCGGCGACCCCGAGGGAGAACCAATAGACGAGCGCAGACCGCATCACTG
Organism: Paenarthrobacter sp. R1; assembly: GCF_030264015.1. Classification (NCBI taxonomy): domain Bacteria; kingdom Bacillati; phylum Actinomycetota; class Actinomycetes; order Micrococcales; family Micrococcaceae; genus Paenarthrobacter; species Paenarthrobacter sp. R1. Next base: position 31,368 of record NZ_CP127118.1, read on the forward strand.
GGTCGATACCCTCGAGTCCGTGTAGCGACTTGCCATTGGCACCGCCCAACGCCTCGAACTTGGTTACCACGAGCCGGTAAACTTCCGCGATCACCCATGTACCCACTGCAAAATAGTCTCCGCGCAGACGGAACGCCAGCCACGAGGTCGGCAAGGCCAGCAATGCCGAAGTCACTGCAGCGAAGACGACGGCGAGGAACGGATGCATCCCGAGGTCCGCCATGGCGATAACGGTATAGGCTCCGATGCCGATATAGGCTTGCTGACCGATCGAGACCAGGCCTCCGAATCCGGCGAGCAGGTTCCACATGCTAGCGAGGATAATCAGGACGAACAGCGTCACAAGAGCCGAGGTGGTGCTCTGGAAGACGATGAAGGGCAGACAGGCGAGGATGAGAGAGGCAAGACCCAGCACACTCCCGCCCAGAATTGACGAACGGTTGGCCCGCGCCACGCGGTAATTCGATGCGAAGGTCATGCGATGCTCCTCGAGGGGATCAGGCCCTGCGGTCGGAACGCGAGGACGATCAGGAATAGGACGTGGCCGGCGAGGATCGCGCTCGACGGATCGACGGCGGCGACAAGTGTCTGAACTATGCCGAGGGTGAGCCCGCCCAGCAGTGTCCCCCACAGGGAGCCGAGCCCTCCAATGACGACCGCTTCGAAAGCGAAGATCAACTGCAGGGTGCCGGATCCTGGGGAGAACGAGGATCGGACTGCGAAGAGCAGGCCGGCCAGCGCGACGCTGGCAAATGCGATCGCGGTCGCAAGACCGTAGATGTGCCGCGCGTCGGCCCCGGTGATGCGAGCCGTTTCCTGGTCATCGGATGCGGCACGCATCATACGACCGGTCCTCGTCCTTTGAAGGAACTGTTGCATCAGCGCGATGACGAGGATCGCCAATACGAGCCCCACGATTCCTATGACAGGCACTGCGATAGGGCCGATCTGGAGGGAGGCAGTGGCTAGAGCACCGGCGTCGAGCGTACGCGTGTCAGCGGAGAAAATCTCCTGCAACCCGTTCTGCAGCAGAATCGACAAGCCAAAGGTGACCAGGATCGTGGCCAGCGGCCCTGACGAGATGCTCGGCTGAATTAGAGTTCGTTGCAGAAAGTAGCCGAGCAGGCTGAATACTGGGACAGTAATGAGAACCGCCAGCCACAGAGGCATGGCGGAGCCCGTGATGAACAGCAGCGCAACGAAGGCTGCGAGGACTGCGAAGTCACCGTGGCCCAGATTGACGATGCGCATGACACCGAACATCACGGACAGTCCGATCGCGAAAAGCGCGTACACGCCACCGAGGAGCAGGCCCTGGGTGAGGGCGTCAAAAAAATGCATTATTTCAGTCCTTTCGGCTCACGGCGCCAAAGTAAGCTGCCTCGACCGCGGGAAGCTCGAGTTCACCAGCAGGACCAGCGAGCATCGTGCGCCCCTCGAGAAGGCACAGTGCGTGGTCGGCGACGGAGAGGGCTTGGGAGACGTCTTGTTCGACGAAGAGCACGGCGCAACCGCTTTCGATCACGCGTGGCACCACGGAGTAGATGCGTTTGACGATGGCTGGCGAGAGGCCGAGGGACAACTCATCGATGAGGAGGATACGCGGGTTGCTCATCAGCGCTCGGCCGATCGCAACCGCTTGCTGTTCGCCACCGCTGAGCTGCGTCGCACCAAGTTTGCGGCGCTCTCCCATCCAGGGAAACAGCTCATAGACAGCTTCCAGGTTCCACGACCCTGGGCGCTTTCGATAGGCACCTGTCAGCAGGTTCTCCTCGATTGTCAGAGATCGGAATAGGCGTCGTCCCTCGGGAACCATGGCGATGCCGAGCGCTACCCGACGGTACGGCGTCAACTCGGTGATGTCTTCACCATCCAAGGAAATACGGCCAGCCGAGACAGGCAAAATGCCCGCAATGGCTCGCAGAAGGGTTGACTTTCCTGCCCCATTGGCACCGATGACAGCAACCTTTTCGCCAGCTTCTACCCGCAAGCTGAAGTCCTGAACTGCCCGAAGCTGTCCATGGCGCACTGAAACGTTATTGATGTCGAGCAATGTCATGCTAGGTCCTCCTCAGCCATGACCGCCTGGCCGAGGTAAAGCTCCCGCACAATTGGGTCCACGAGAACGTCTTGAGGGTTTCCGTCCGCCACCATGCGGCCACCGGCGAGGCATGCGAGCCGGTCAACTGTCGCGGTCAACGCGTGCACCACGTGTTCGATCCATATGATGGCTAGTCCTTCGGCGTTTACACTGCGGATGAGTTCTACGAGCTCTGCGACTTCAGGGTCTGTGAGACCTCCTGCCACCTCGTCCAGGAGGAGAACCTTCGGGTCTGTTGCCAGTGCACGAGCAACTTCGAGCCGCTTACGTGCCAAGAGGCTCAGAGCGCCAGCGGCCTCATTAGCATGCGCTCCGAGACCGGCTCGGTCGAGTGTCTCGGCAGCAAAACGGAACGCTGCGTCCCTTCCAAGCCCGCCCCCGACAGTCGCGAATACAAGCACATTCTCGAAAACTGTCATCTTCTCGAACGGCCGGGGGATCTGAAACGTCCGGCCGATTCCGGCGCGGGTTCTCTCGTGGGCGCGCCTGCCGGTCAGATCTACACCGTCGAGTTCGACGACGCCCGTGTCCGGACGCAGGTCGCCGGAAATCATGGAGAATAAGGTACTCTTCCCGGCCCCGTTTGGGCCGACAATTCCAAGAGCTTGGCCGGGCAGAAGGTCCGTCGAGAGGTCGGCTGCGACTACGATCTCTCCAAATTTTTTTGATATCCCCCGCAACCGCAGGATGGGATCCACGACGCTCATGCGAAAGTCGGTTGCAGATCGCCGCCGAGTGGAATGTCCGGTCGCGTCGTGTTGTCGACGACCGTAAGATCCCAATCGAATTGCTTACTCGGGCGCCACTGCACTCCCACACACTTCTGCAGCGCCACGCCCGGCTCGGGGCCGGTGGTGAAATCGAGCGGTCCGCTGATTCCCTCGTACCGGAGAGTACGGAGTTTGTCTGCCACATCCTCCTTGTCCTTGGGATCTCCGGCTGCCTTGAATGCTTCGATGCATACCTCGAACAGGGAGTATAGCGATCCCAGTGCCTGTGACCACTGTTGGCCGGTGCTATCGGTGAACGATCTGGCCAGCTCCTGTGCCGTGGTCCCGTCGATGCTTGACTTGTAGGGGAACGTGGGGATCCACCAGCCCAGCGTTGCTATGTTGTTGGCGAGATCGCCGAGGGCTTTGGCCTCTGCTGGGAAGAGCATCGACTTCGCGATCGTGGCCAGCTTCGGGCGGTACTTCTGCTGAGCGGCCTGGCGCCAGAAAGTCTGGAAGTCCGGAGGGATTGGGATGCCGTTGAACAGCTCTGACCCCTCCGCCTTGAACTTCGCGATCTGCGGCGAGAAGTCGGTAACCCCGTTCTGGTACTGGCCCCCATCGACGACACCGAATTTGGCATCGGTAAGGATCGAACCGAAGCCGTTGCGGAACGCATTGCCATCGGTGTCGTCGGGCCAAAGCGAGGCTACGGTCTTCGGTGAGCCGTCGATGCGGCCGTACATGGCGACGAAGGCATTAGCCATGTCATCAAGCCCGGCATAGAAATTGGTGCTGTATTTGAAGCCCACTCCGCTCTTGCCCCCGCGGCCATAAAACCATGACTCCCACGGAACAATCGTCGTAACATTGGGGACACCGGATGCCTCGCACTGGTCGGCCACCGGGTTTGCTGTGTCGGGTGTCCCCGCTGCGATGACTATGTCCACGCCGTCTGAGGTGATCAGCTGCTTCGCTACCTCGGTAGCACGCGTCGGGCTGGATTGTGTATCACGGACGACGACCTCAATGCGGCGCGTCCTGCCACCGGCGTTGATTCCATTCCGAAGAGAGTCGGTCACGTGCTTAATGACGAACTGGTCGGGGGCGGCGAAGCTCGCGAGAGGACCGGTCTGCGGTGAAACAAGGCCGATTTTGAGCACATCGCTGGCCGTCGATGAAGATCCGCGCAGCTCACAGGCGCTCAATGTCGCGCCGGTGCTGAGCATGGCGACGCTGGCGCCTCCGAGCCGCAGGAATCCTCTTCGGTCAACCGCGGGAAGTGTAGGAAAATTATCGGTCATGGCTACTTCTTTCAGTGCAATGAAGGACTAGGACGGGTTTGGCGCGGATCCGGGGTTGCCGAAAAACCGCAGGTTTGACGAATTTGCGTCGGAGGTAAAGCAACGGGAGCTGGCTGAGGGATAGGGGCGCCAATGCCCGCGCGGCACGGTGCGGTAGTACTTGCCGAAGGTCAGGACATGGTGGGATAGAGATGCTGCCAGGGACGTATGCGCTCAATAGCCGCCGCAGCCGCGAAAACGTCTCCGTCGCGGTGCGGACGCCCAATCACGAGGAGGCCCACCGGAAGGTCTCCGGCGAGTCCTGCTGGCACGCTGGCGCTGGGGGCTCCGGAGAAGTTCGTGAGGTAGGTCGGGCACCAACCGATGAGGGGGTCAACGGCCGTACCGTCTACGCTGGCCGGTCCTGTTGTCCTTCCCAAAGACCCGTTCTCGACTGGCAGCGCGACAACTGTTGGGCCGACAATCAGGTCCACTCGTTCCTGCGCCCGTGCCAGGGCATCGAGCACATCCGTGCGCAGCGCTCGGTCGTCTAGCACCTCGCGCATCGTCATGCGGGATGCCGCATCCATCCATATCCACGCCTGCTCCGGGATCCCGTCCTCGGCGCCGAGATCGATGCCGCGGACCCGATGGTCCTCGACATCGCGGAGCATCATGGTGGCGAGGCTGCGTAACCACATTCTGCTGAGTTCCGCATGCGGGGCCGGCAATACAAGATCGATCGGCTCGACGACGGCGCCAAGCTCCTCGAAAACCGTCACTGCCTCGGCGATGGTTGCCCTTATCGCCGGCTCAACGGGAAAGCCGCCGAAATCAGCCGTGAAGCCGATGCGCATTCCTGCAATGCCGCGCTGAAGGTGGGTTGTGAAATCCTCGGCCTGCCCGGGGACCGACGATGGGTCGCGCGCATCGTACCCCTGCAGTGTGTTCATCACTAGCGCCGCGTCGGCCACGTTCCTCGTGACGGGACCCTCGTAGAGAAACGGGCCGAGGTGGAAGCCAACCGGCCGGGGGGCCGAAGGGACCCGCCCCGCTGTCGGCTGGAACCCGAAGGTGTTGGTCCATGCGGCCGGGATGCGGATTGAGCCGCCGGCGTCAGAAGCACCCGCCACCGGAACCAGTCCTGCGGCGACAGCGGCGGCAGCGCCGCCCGAGGAGCCGCCGGCATTCCGGGAGAGGTCAAACGGGTTGCGAGCCGGACCGAAAAGAACATTGTCAGTGACACCCCGAAATCCGAAAGCCGGGCTGTTCGTCTGGCCGATGAGCACGGCATCGGCGTCAACGACCGCCCGCGGATAACGCGACCAGACCTCGGCCGGACCTCGCGCGTCCTTCAGCGCGGGAAGCCCACCCATCGTTGTCGGCCATCCTGGGACGAAACCGTAGAGATCTTTCACCAGGGTTGCGACCCCCGCGAGCGGGCCTACCTTTTCGCCGCTAGCAATTCTGCGGTCGAGGAGATCGGCAGCTTTGAGAGCTTCGTCGGGTGCAATGTGCGTAACTGCGCCCAAGGCAGGCTCCCGTTTCTCAATGCGGGCGAGGGCCTCAACAACGACTTCATGAGCACTCAGTTCACGGCCGCGCACGAGGCGTGCAGTCTCGGTCGCACTGCGCTGTCCGGTGCTGTCCAGAGGGGTGGTGTTCATCGCAGCTTATCCTTTCCTCTCCGAACGCGCCGAGGGCCCACGTACGCTGGCTAGTTAGACGAGGTGGGTAACGGCATCGCCGTCTTCACGGCCGAGCAGAGCTTTGCCGTAGAGCTCGTAACCAAGATTCGGCAGCACGAACGCGTGTCGCGCGACGACAGCCTGATCGCGCCACATCCGCTGCAGAACGTTCACCTCAGCGAAGGCTCCCGACCCGGCTGAGGTCAACAGCATCTCTATGGCGCGTGAAATGTGTTCCACAGACCAGCCAACGTAGGCTCGGTTACGAGCGCGCACAAGGTAACCGGGGTATTCACCGGCCTCGGCTGGCAGATCGATCTCTTTGCAAGCTCGCTCAACAAACATGTCGGCGGCGTCCAGTAGCAGCGCAGCCTTCGCGATATCCAGCTGGAACGCGACCGAATCGGACTGTCGCTCGAAACTCGTATAAGCGATACTCTTCTTGTTGGCCTTCTCAGCGACTAGTTCCAGAACACCGCGACCAATGCCGAGTTGCGCCCCGGTGAGAATGATATTGAGTACCGGGATCCATCCCGCACGATATACGCCTGGCGTATCTTCTTCTGTACCGGGATAGTTTCCAACCAGGGCCGGCTCGGCACGCATAACGCGGTGATCTGGCACGAAGACCTCGTTCGCAATGAGAGTGTTGCTGCCGCTTGAACGCATGCCTGCGACGTACCACGTGTCTTTATACGCGAATTCCGACCGGGGGATGAGCAGCTGAGCGGCGTCATCGAAGTTGCCGTCTTCGTCGACGAGATTAGCGCCGACAATTGCCCAGTCTGAGTGCAGGGACCCGGAGGCATAAGGCCATTCACCACTCACTACATAGCCACCGTCGACGCGACGAGTAGTGCCGCTGGTTGCCAGGACGACCGAAACCTTGGCGTTAGGATTCTCGCCCCAGACTTCGTCTTGGGCCTGTCGAGGATAAAGCGATGTGAGCCAATTCGAGATATTGATAAGCGCGACAACCCAGGCAGTACCGCCATCGGCCTTACCGATCGCCCGGCTGACGTCAACCTGGGCGCGGGAGTCGCCCTGGAAACCGCCGAAACGGGAAGGTTGCGTCACACGAAAGGCACCGACGGCTTCAAGAGCCTCGATCGATTCCTGTGCGACGCGGCGATTCTGTTCCCCCTGCTCGCCGTTCGCGCGCAGCATTGGGTGGAGTTCCTCAATGCGCTTGAGCAGCGTGGGCAGATCAGGGGCGAGCATCAGATTATCCATCTGAGAGTCCTTTCCCTCGTTCGTGTCTATCAACAGCCTCGGAATTTCCACTGAACACCTCCATTTAGGGATGGCATGTGAGTTGGTAGCGGCTTCCAGGGCTCGTGACGATTCCACCGGCCAGCGGTGCGGCGGGCGCTATCCATTTCATGAGGTTAGGCTTGGGCTGCCTCAACGCGGGTTATTTAGAGTGCAAGCCCGGAGACCACCGCAAAGTTATTGCCACTTTACGATTCCACGCTTTGCGTGCAGTTATTATGAACACATTCCAGGCGGGGCTGCAACCCTCGGATATGAAGTGTGACACATTTGCACACCCCCGGAAGATTTGAATCGGAGAGCGGGCCTGACCGCTCCTTCGCCGCAGCGCCTACTGCGGAGCTCGGCCTGGCCCCTGTGGCTAGTCACCCGGGTTCCGCGGATCCCAGAGGCGCTCTTTCGCTTCGGCTTCGTAAGCTTTGCCCTGCGGAAATGAAACCAACTCGAACTGCATTCCCCACGGGGCTCGAAAATAGACCCAGCGCTGCCCTGCGCTGGCGGCGCCGCTCGCGGTGGGCTCACCCATGACCTCGACTTCATGGGAGCGGAGGTGGGCGATAGCGACGTCCAGATCTTCGACGTAAAGTGCCACATGATGTCCGCCGACGTCGCTGTTCATGGGTGGGATACGCTGCTGCCCGGCGGTCGAGTACTGGAAGACCTCGAAGTTGGCACCAACGACGCAACGATAGAGGCGGATCTCCTCCATTACGGCATCGGACCGGACGCCGAGCTTATCGCGCATGAACTCAGGATCGGCCGGAAACGGTCCGAGTGAGTAGACATGGATGCAGCCCAACACGTCGACGAGGAACTCGTGGGCCGTTTCAATATCGGGGACAGTGAACCCGATGTGGTCTACGCCACGGAGTCCGGGCAGGCCGCGTGGACTACCAGAGGAAGCAGATTCATTCATGTGAACATCTTGCCCGATAGTAATACTGAACGCCATGCCGAAAATGGTGCAAAAATCTAGCGCATTGAGGCCGGGGACCCGCTAGTCTGTTTATAGTCACTAAACGTATTGCGTAGATTGCAGTTTCGGGAATCTACGCCACGAACCAGGCAACCGCACCAGCCGCGGCAGGCCATAAGTCATGAACGGAGCGACCATGTCGATACGCGAGCCCCTGCTCTATGCGACCGAGTGCACTGAACTCTCGACGACACCCGAGGACTGGGAATCGACCTCACCCGAGTTGCTTGAGACGATGCTCGTGCAGATGCAGTGTGTGCGCACCTTCGAGGAAGTCGTTCTGCAGCTTGCAGGTGAAGGGCTCGTGCATGGCCCTGCCCACTCTTCGATCGGTCAGGAGGGAGCGGCCGTAGGGTCCGTTCTTGCATTGCGTGCGACCGACGCGGTGAACGGCACACACCGCGGCCATCACCAATTCCTTGCGAAGGGGCTTGCCTTCCTTAGTCCAGGGGGAATGCGTTTAAGCGACACCCCGGGCGGAGAGCCTGACGACATGAGTGAATTCCTGCGCCGCACGCTCGCCGAGGTGCTAGGCCTTCGCGAGGGTTTCTCCGGCGGCCGCGGAGGCTCGATGCACCTGCAGCACATGCGCATCGGTGGTCTCGGCACTAATGCGATCGTCGGCGGCGGAGTGCCGCTGGCGGCGGGTAACGCGTGGGCCCAGCGCCAGGATGCTGTACTTGCCTCTAACGGGAAAAGCGGCAGCGCGGAGGGTGAGCCCCTCGACAGCGACGTGACGGTCACATACTTTGGAGACGGTGCCTCCAACATAGGTTCGACGCTTGAGACTCTGAACCTGGCTGCAGGGTGGGACTTACCGCTCTGCTTCTTCATCGAAAACAACCGCTATGCCGTTTCGACGCGAGTCGAAGAGGTTACAGCCGAGCCCCGCCTGGCCGCGCGAGGTCCGGGATTCGGTATCCGCTCCTGGCGGGTCGACGGCATGGACCCGCTCGCTGTGTACTTGGCGACGGCAGAGGCCGTCGAACACATGCGCTCAGGTCAGGGCCCTTCGGTCGTGGAGGCTGACACCTACCGCTACTTCCACCAGAATGGCCCGTTTCCAGGCAGCGCCTTCGGCTACCGCACGAAGGAAGAGGAGAAGGCATGGCGGGGCCGGGATCCCATCGAGCGGGTCCTCGCCGCCCTGATCGAGCGGAATCTTGCCACGCGGGAGGACTTCGAAGCTTTCAAAACCCGGCTGCGCACAGTCATCGACACCATCGCAGCGGTCTTCCTCGAGCCCGACCCGGACGGCAAGCCTGGCTCACGCCGTATCCGCGATGCAGCCTGGCCGGACACCGCTACCGTCGACAATGGCATCCTTGGCGAACCGTTCTATGCGGGAGAACTGCGCGATCCTGCAGACGATACGGGCGAGACGACCAACCGCCGCTTCGTCGACGTGGTCGCCGACGTTCTCGACGCCCGCATGGCAGCCAACAAAGGAATCGTTATACTCGGCGAAGATGTGCACCGCCTCAAAGGTGGCACGAACGGGGCGACGCGCGGTCTCAAGGACAAGTATCCGAGTCGTGTGCTTGGCACGCCGATTGCGGAGAATGCATTTACCGGCCTGGCCGGTGGCCTCGCGCAGACGGGTCGCTACCGTCCAGTCGTCGAGTATATGTACTCGGACTTCCTCATGGTCGCAGCCGACCAAGCGTTCAATCAGATCGCAAAAGCGCGCCATATGTTCGGCGATCAGGTCTCGATGCCCGTTGTCTTGCGTTCCAAGGTTGCGATGGGCGCGGGTTACGGGTCGCAGCACTCGATGGACCCGGCTGGTATCTTCGCTTGTTATCCGGGGTGGCGCATCGTAGCTCCGTCCTGCGCAGCCGACTACGTCGGTCTCATGAACACTGCTCTCGATCTCCATGATCCGGTGCTCGTGCTTGAGCATGTAGATCTCTACGGACGCACCGAAGCTGTTCCTGCCGACGGCGTCGACTACCGCCTGGAGGTCGGCCGCGCAGCTGTGCGCCGCGAAGGGTCGGGGGTGACTGTGCTGGCCTATCTGAACATGGTCGAACTCGCCCTGCAGGCCGCCGATGCCCGTCCCGGGCTCGACGCCGAAGTCATCGATCTGCGTTGGCTCGACCGAACATCGATCGATTGGGCGACCATCGAGTCATCGGTGCGGAAGACCGGCGCCGTCCTGATTATCGAGCAAGGCGCCCGTGGGACTTCGTACGGCGGATGGCTCGCCGATGAGATTCAGCGTCGGCTCTTCGACTACCTCGACCAACCCATCCAGCGCGTAACAGGGCACCTGTCGTCGCCGACGATCTCAAAGGTGCTGGAAGCGGCAGCGAACGCCAATCTGGATGATGTCATCGCCGGCTTCGACGAGGTCGCCGCCGGCCGCGGCGACCTCGCTGGCACAGCCCGCAACTGACACGAAACGAGATACAACATGGCACCCACCATCATCACAATGCCCGCCGTTGTTGCAGACGCGACCGAGGCGGTCCTCCAAGCCTGGCTTGTTGCCGAGGGCGACACCATCACAGCGGGCACACCGATCGCTGACATCGAAACCGAAAAAGCCACAGTCGAGCTTGAAGCCGAGACCGACGGCACAGTGGGCCGTTTCATCATCTCTGCCGGCGCCCACGTGTCGGTTGGCGAACCCGTCGCAGTTCTCCTCGGTGACGACGAAGGCCCAGCGGACCTCGACGCCGCCCTCGCCGAAATCGGCGGACAAGCTGCCGGAGACGCCGCTACGGCCTCCTCCGAAGGTGGTACGCCTGCCACAGACCAGGGCACCTCCATTGCACCGGCCCACTCATCACCCAAGGCCGGAGCCAACGAACGGAAATTCACTTCCCCTCTCGCGCGCAAGCTCGCGCGAGAGGCGGGTATCGTTCTCGAAGGCGTGGAGGGCACGGGCCCAGGCGGTCGAATTGTCCGTGCTGACATTGTGCGCGCGATCGCCGCGCGCGGCGCGTCGGCCGCCGACGCATTCGCCCTCCCCAGAACCTCCGCCGAGCCCCTCACGGAAACCGACGCGGTCGAACGGCTGGCAGTGCCGGCCGGGGTAGTGGATACCCCAATGAGCCCTATGCGGCGCGCGATCGCACGTCGCTTGACCGAGTCGAAGACACAGGTCCCCCACTTCTACGTGACGCGTTCTGTCGAGATGGATGAGTTGCTCGCGCTCCGCATAAAAATCAATGCCTCGGTGGACGAGAGCGATCGTCGCATCTCAGTCAACGACCTCATCATCAAGGCCGTCGCACTTGCCCTTAAAGACGTCCC